>JAESTE010000164.1 GCA_016763735.1 Nitrospinaceae bacterium
CATCCGTAGAAAACCCAATCTACGAAGCCTTGACAGAGGTCGAGGACGGTCGCTGGGGCGTTATGGATGGGGAATCGTTGCTCGATCACTCTTATTATATGGGCGCGCATTTAAAAGTGTGGGAATGGCGGAAACGCGAAGAAGTGGAAAAAGAAACCGAAATGGTAATTGATGAGATGAGCAAATCGTCTAATAAAAAATAGTGTCTGCTTACTGAAAGAGGAATTATGAAAACGTGGATTTTATTAGTAGGGATAATAATTTTTTCAGGATTCAGTACAGGTACAGGTTGGAGTCAGACGGCTGATGAGGCCACAGATAGCCGAAGAGAAGCTTTCGAAGAAAGACGCCAGCAAAGGCAGGAGGAGCAACAAAAACGCCGGGAAGAAATCCAGCAAAGACGTGAAGAAAGACAAGGGAATATTCAAGAGCGTCGAGAAGAGCGTCGAGAAGAGTTTCAGGGAAATCGCGAGGAACGCCGCGACGCAAGGCAAGACCGACGACAAGAGCGCAAAGAAAACATTCAGGAAAACCGTCAAGAACGCCGCGATGCAAGACAGGATCTTCGAAATGACCGAAAGGATGCCAGGCAGGATAGACGAAGTGATCGGCAGGATGCAAGACAGGATCGTCGCCAAGACCGTAAGGAAAATATACAAAATAATCGACAACAACGTCGAGAAGGAAGACAAGAAGGTCGAGAAAACAGGCAGAATGCCAGGCAGGATCGGCGAGGTAATAGTCAGGACGTAAGACAAGACCGACGAAGCAATCGGCAAGACGCAAGACAGGACCGAAGGCAAGGCCGCCGCGAAAATGCGCAAGGCCAACGTCAGAATCGCAGGGAGAATGTTCAAGGTCAACGTCAGAATCGCCGAGACAATGTCCAAGGCCAACGTCAAGAACGGCGTGATAACCGGGGCGGTGGGCAAAGAGGCAGAGATCGCCGTTGATTCGCTAATATTTAAAAACTAACTCTTCGTTTTCAAAAGCAATTCCCTTAGCCGCTATCATCTTTAGTATTTGCAGCACTTCTTGAAGAGATTGCAATTGCTGGTTAATCGTTGTGAATTGTTTTAGCCCTGCAACCGGAATTCTTTTAAGTTCCGGTGCTTTGATAATTCCAAGCAGGTCGCTTTTCAGCCAGACCTCCACATCCAAATTCCCATTATCGAGAGAGAGCAGCACGCGGTGAGGTGTTGCGAGTTTGAGTTTTGCCCGTGTATCTACAATGGCGGGTTTGCTTTCCTCGGGGTCAATAAAAAGCAATAAACGATCCAAAGTCTTTGTTCCGATTCTTGTTATCGCTATTTTCAACCGCAATTTACCCAGAGAAACGGTTTCTAAAGCTATTTCCATATTGCCGTCAATTTGGGAGTCGATATTTTTTTCTTTGCGGGTCGGCAATAGCCGTGATGAATCTATTTTGGCGAATTCCGTAAAAAATTTAAGAGCGGAACCTTTTTCAGTTTGCGTAAAAGAAAAATGCCCGCCTACTGTTCCACCCAAAACATCGAAAATAAATTTCTCGGCGGCGAGTCGATTGTCCTTGAACACCATATCCATGCCAATGTTTGAAATTTTTTGTCCCGCTACTTCCAGAGAGTCTGCTTGAATATTATTTTTGTAACGGGAAAAACCTCTCAACTGCTTGAAGAATCTTTTTTGCGCAGGAGAAGTGGATTTGCTGAAAAGCCTGTTGGGATCGAGAGAAAGGGATTTGCTGAACGGAAAATTTCCGGTTAAATTTTTCAACGCAACTCCAGTAGGAACTTCAGCGGAGAACTGGTTGAATCCGATTCGGCCTTTCAGGTCTATGCTTTTCCCGGCAGACTGGTGGATTTCAAATTGCGACGAAAGCGCCCCTGTTGCTTTAATATCTCCAAACAATTCCCCTTTCGCTGCTTCTGCGATGTTCAGGTGGTTTTCGTTTTTCAGGACGACATTAAGATTTTTTAAAAGCTTTGCGGGGTCAAGAGGGCCTTTTAGAAAAAATTTGAGCCCATTGACTTTTCCTTCCAGAGTATGACGAGCTCCTCTGTTTTTCAGGTCCAATTGATGTTTGGCTAGAATAAGGGTGTTTAAGTTTTCCAAGCGATAGTTAAATTTAAATTCGGGATGCAGGGGTAGCTTTTCAAAAAAATCCATTCCTTGGATTTTTGCGGCAGTGCTTCCAGAAAGCTCTACCGAACCGTTTTTGAAGTTCAAACGAGTATCAATATTCAACCCATTCGCCCGGACACCCTGGTGATTCACTTTTCCGTTTTGTAATTGAAATCGCGTTGTGATTTCCAGCGGCGGCAGGTTATCCGGGTCGAGAGTGGCGAATAGCTTTACCCAACGCTCCGCAGGTTTTAAATCTTCTTCAGAAGCGGGGAGATTGCCTTGGGCTTTTATTGACAGCCCTACAGTGCCGCCCAATTCTGTCAGCCCTGATCCTTCTTTCAAGTCGGCAGGTATTTTTTCCCAAATAGATGCAAGTTTAAGGTTGTCGACTGTGTTTTTCAATTCAAACGACTCCCCCCAGTTTTTTGCACTGCCTTTCATTTGCATTTCAATCAGATCGGCTACTTTGAAATAGAATTTGTCTAGATCAAAGTTTCCGTCTCGCAGGTTTTTTCGGGTGAGTGACTCGATGGTGATTTCATCCAGGCTGATCTCATGCTGATTTATGTCGGTTATTTTTGTTTTTTGCGACAGGCGAATTCGCGATAAGGATTTATCGTGCATCTGCAGCGAAAACCGTGAGTCAACTTTTCCCACCTGCAGTTTTTCCATGGCCTTTATGTTTTTAAATGAAACTTTGCCATCTAATTGTCCGTTGCGAAAATCATCTGACCGTAAATCTCCTTTTAGATGGGTGTCTAGATTGAAATCAGCAAGCGAAAGTGCGGGTTGTGCGGAATGCAAGTTGCTAAATTTAATTTGCGAGTCCAGTTTTACTGGCAGGGTTCCAAAGTCGGGTTTCAAATTATAAAAAGCATCCAAAGCCAGATGTGACGTGGCCGAAAAATCGTTGAGATTCCAATTGCCCAAGGCAGAGAGTTTTTTCAAATGGGCCTCGATATCCAGAGTAGCAATCTTCACTCCTTGCTCGTTCTTGTAAACCAGTGGAAATTGCACGGTGGTGTTCAAGTCGTCAACTTGTATGTTGGGTTCCTCCAGTTTGACTGAAAATTCTTGCAGGTTGATCTGGGTGTTGCCGATTATATTTGCAGGCTGGAAGTTCGTGTCGAGCTTCCCTGAAAAAGATAGGGCGATCTGTGTCTGGCCGGATGCTTTTATTCCAGGAATTTTTTCTAAAATTTCTTTGGGAAGAATTTTTAAGGCCTGCGCGATATCGAGGGTCAGATTTTTCTTCAGTTGAAAGGATTTTTTTTGTTTTACTTTTCCTGAAATTTCCCCCTGGATCATATTGCCGGAACGGTACGATATTTTTTGTAGCTCAATGTCTCCTCTTTTCCAGTCCCCTTTCAAAGAGCCTTCTATGTGAAAAGGCAGGTTAATTTGATTTGAAGAGGGGAGGGCATAATGTACGGACTCCATGTCGGTGTTAAAGCTTATTTTTACCTGAGAAAGATCGGAACCCTTTGCGGTGAGTTTTAGCGTCTGTTTCCAGTTTTGGATTTTTGCTTCCTGCGCCTGGGCTTTTGTCAGTTGCATTTTTAAATCTACTGAGACTTTTTCGGGCTGGCCATTTTTTAAGACGACCTCATTGATTTGTATTGAGGAATTCATTTTTTCAATATGAATGTCTGTCGAATTGAGAGTCAGGTTTTCTATCGTGAGCAGACCGCCGCTCACAGCATCGGGTTTGAAACCGGGAAGCCGTGCCATGATATTCAGGTTTTCTAATTTTAGTGTCCCGTGTCCGGAAAGAGGTGGAATCCATTTAGCTCCCCATCGCAGAATATCAGCGAGTTGGAAGGAAACTTTTTTGATGTTTAGTTCTACTTCGGGATGGGTTGAAAAGTTTTTTACTTTTGTAGAGAGCCGAATTTCATTTTTATCGTCCAAGATTAGAGAAAATGCAGACAGGTTTATTAGCTCCGGTTGCAATTGGACCTTGGCAGACAGACTCCCTTTCAGGTTGGGGGAAGGTAAAACGCCCCAAATCGAATTTGATTTTGTTGCAAACCAAAGGTCCCGGAAATGTTTATATTTTTTAAGTCTTTCGCGGAGAAATTTAAATCGCTGCTGGCGTGGGATTCAAAATGTAGCTTTTCTTTTTGCTGTTTGAAAATGATGTTGGGGGTTGGGCCAGCTTCCATGAACACACGCAAGTTCAGATCGATCTCATCCAGATTCGCCTTGCCTTTGGCTTCCAGGCTGAGTCCTTTGAGAGAGGCAAAAAGATTGCCATCCATATCGAGCTTTGCGGAAGCATTGCGGATATTCAGTTCTTGCAGGTCGATCCCGGCAAGGGGTAGGGGTAGGCCGCTACCCGAGTCAGGTGGTGTTGGTGGAGCGTTTGCAGGGTCGGCTAAGTTTAATAGCGGCTGAAAATTCCACACTCCATTTTTTGAAATGGCGTTCAGTTTGGGTTGGTCAATAAGGATCTGGTTGATGACAATTTGCCCTTGCAGCAACTGAGAAAGATTGTAGTCCAGAACCAGAGTTTGCACACTTGCAATAGGCTGTGCCGCCAGGCCTAATGTTACCCCATCAATGCGGACACCGCTCAACAGGCTGAACTGAATTTTTTTTATGGATAGAGGGAGGTTGAGTTGTTTGGTGCCTTCTTTTTCTGCCAGTACCCGCACTTTTTCGGCGGGAAAAAAATATTCGAGGACCACCCCGGCACCGACGATCAATAAAAAGATGAAAGAGAAAAAATAAACCAAACCTCGGAATAATGCCGACGAACGTTTTTTTATTTTTTCAGGGGGGCTTCGTTTTCTGTATCTATATCTGCCTGATCTTTTTTAATTTTTTTCATACCACTTATTTTTTGTGGAGCAAAGTTTTTAAGGTTTCAGCTACGGCCTCTGCATTTTCCCGGATGAATTCCATATCTAATGTTTCCAGGGTGTCAGAGGGTTGGTGGTAATGTGGATTGCGAAAAAACGCTGTGTCGGTGACCATCACCGCTGGAATGCCTGCATCCCAAAACGGGGCATGATCGCTCAACCGCACCTCACTGAAGTTTTCCCCTGTTCCAGGTACTACAAGAGTCTCTACTTTCAAGGAAGGGACATTTTGTTTCATTCCTTCCGCGAGACGTTGCGCTAACTGCGCTGAGGGTTCGTTGCCGACCACTGCGATAAAATCACCGCTGTTAGGATACTTTTCAGTATCAACATAAGGGGGATAGGTCTGCGATTGTGGCGCGCTATTTTTATATCCCAACATCTCCAGCGAAATCATGCCGCTGAATGTTTCGTTTCTCGTAACCGCATTTTCAATGAAATGACGAGACCCTATAAAACCATATTCCTCTAATGTGAAGGCGGCAAAAATAATGGGAGTATGAAAACTGTGGTCTGCAAGGCAGCGTGCGATTTCCAGAAGCGCGGCCACGGCACTGGCATTGTCATCTGCTCCCGGGGTTCCTGGTTTGGTGTCATAATGCGCGGCGAGCACAAAAGGTTTTTGTGTTGATTGAGTGTCAGCCGGTTTCCCGATGATATTAAAGGATCGGCTATTTTCAAAATCAACCGCTTCCTGATTGACCGAAAAGTTAAAGTCCTGGAATTGTTTTGCAATGTAAAGGCGGGTTTTTTCCAGATGATCCGGTTCGGTGAAAGGATTTCTTTCCCCGACCAGGAATTGCAGATGCTCTTCAATGTTTTTTAGTTGTGGTTTAGGCATGATTTAAAAGGGCTTTTACCGGGTTCGATTCAGCTGGATTATAGCAATAAATTTTTCATAATGGGGGCAGTGAACCCGTGTAAGAGAGGATGCATTTGCTACCGTTTTTACGGCTCGTGTGCGCCGGAGAAAAGGGTTTACAATTCAGATCGAAAATCATAATATGCCCTCATGTTTAAGGTAGAGTGTTACACATCTTCCAAGCTGAATGAAAGACCGGTGGCTTTTGTCCTCAGTAACAGCCGTTACAAGGTAGAGGAGATCATTGACCGCTGGTATGGCGAAGGTTCGCGCTATTTCAAGATCAAAGCCGATGATGACAACATATATCTCCTCAAATACGATGAGCGGGCTGATCGCTGGGAATGGGTATTTTATCAAAACCCTAAAATGCTGGACGCTTTGCCTTCGTCAGATGTTGGTTTGTTGCAAAGTTCTGGTCGAGAGGTCGAAGACATAGACGGCATCCATCCTGTAAACTGACCTCTTGCCAGACCACTCGGCATCACGCGGGTCGCCATAATAATCCTATACTTATGAACCGAATGAACTCTATCCATTTACATGCGGGACAGCGTCGCAAAATGGTCGAAGAACAGCTGGGTGATCGCGGCATAAAAGATTTGCGTGTGCTGGAAGTGATGAGTCGCGTGCCCCGACATCTATTCACACTCGATTCTTTACAACATCGAGCCTATGGCGACACGCCTTTGCCCATCGGTGAGAGCCAGACTATTTCACAGCCCTATATCGTAGCGGCCATGACAGAGGCTTTGGCGTTGAAAGGCCATGAGCGGGTGTTGGAAATCGGCACCGGGTCGGGTTATCAGACAGCTGTGGTGGCCGAGTTGGCCGCGCAGGTTTTCACCATAGAACGTATCAATGCTCTCTCGCGTAAAGCCCAACAAATTCTTGAGGGATTGGATTACGCCAATATCGTTTTTAAAATGTTCGATGGAACTTACGGCTGGCCGGATCAGGCCCCGTCTGATGCCATTATGGTTACTGCGGCAGCCAAAGAAATTCCCGAAGCCCTGATCAAACAGTTGGGGGATGGCGGCACACTGGTGGCCCCGGCAGGTGGCGCAGACAAACAAAAATTGATCGTTCTTACTAAAAAAGGCGACCGCGTGAGCAAGCGGGAAATCGGCGATTGCAAATTTGTTCCCCTGGTTGGGAAATACGGCTGGCCGGAAAAGTAACGTAAATATTGTTTTAACAGGAGTTATTGAAAGTGTTTTCAAGAATAATTCATAAAGGAAATTTCACACTCAGTTCTGGCGTCAAATCGACTTATACCTATGAGTATGGTGATTTGACGGATGCAATGAACGAAGCTTATTGCGAAGTGCTGCTCAAAAAACTCCTCGCCTGGCAGAAGAAACACGGAAAATTTGATGTGGTGGTGGGATGCGAAACAGAAGGCATTCGCATTGGTCACCAGCTGTCCCAATTAATGAATTTGCCATTTCACATCATGCCAAAGAAAAGGTTGGACTACGCGCAAAACCCTGCCCCCGCTTATTCTTCAGACACGCATTGGTTGATCGTGGATGATATCGCTACCAGCGGTCACTCTTTTATTCGCGCTGTTGATTATCTGGAAGTGGAAGAAAAACCGGATACCATTACCTTCGCCTGCATGATCAAGCGCAACCCCGCGAATCTGGATTATTCAGCGGTAAGAGGCGATCCTGAAAAAGAGCAGATGATGGTTTCGGATGAAAGAATGGACTTTATCGACAAGCGGTTGGTGTCTTTGTTCAGCGAGGCTCGATCAGCTTTTTTTGATGAGATAGTAGACCTCTCCCTTTTCATGGTAGTGGCCGGCCTTGGCTCCTGCTTCCTCACCTGTTCCGAAATAAAGATCGGCGCGTGCTTTGCCGCGTATTGCGCTACCTGTGTCCTGATCGATAACGAATCGGGAAATCGGTTTCCAGTATTTTATCTTGTTGTTGGCATCGAGCACCGGTTGCCGCACTTTAACAAAGACGAGTCCGCCTGCCGGATAAATGGATTTGTCAGTAGCGATTGATCGTCCGCCGACGAGTTCCCCGCCTCCTGAGCCTATGGCTCCTTCATCGCTGAGCGAGAAAAAGATGTAACGTTTGTTCTGGCTAAGGTATTTAGAGGTGTCTTGCGGGTTATCGGCGAAGTATTTTTTTATCCCTTGCATCGAACCCTGGCCTGTTGTGATTACGCCATCTTTTATCATCAGCTTGCCGATGCCATTATAGGAGTAGTTGTTGGAACCCTGATAGCGAACGCCCTGCCGGGTTCCATCGGGAAACTCCAATACACCGGACCCTTGGATATGCAGGAAATAACGCTCAAGTTCGTTTTCCAGCCACGCAACTTCCAGACCTTGATGATTTAGGGCACCTTTGTTATCAATTTCTTCACGGGTCAGGTTTCTCCAGTTTTTGGTACTTTGTCGAATCTGTTTTATCCCGGAATTGCTTCCAACCAATCGAATGCCTCCCTGTTTTTTGACACGTTGAAAATCTTTTCCAGGCATCTGGTAGATAGGAAACCGATAGCGTGGTGAAGGGGTCGGGCTTGCGGTGATGACAGGTCGGTAGTAACCGGTAAACAAAACTTTTTTGTTTTTGCCTTTACCTACGCGGTAGAGCAAGAACTCTTCGGAAACTTTTTTATTGAACTCTTCTTGTGGAAGATTTTTTTGTAAAAGTTTTTGGAACGCTTCCAGGGTTTCCACGAGACGGCCACGGGTGAGGGTGAAGTCGCCCAAGCGCACGGGTGAGGCCGGGTCTTGCTCGAACATGACGGCCAGTTGATTGTTAATGGCTCGTTCCAGTGACGCCGGGTCCATGTCATCGGCAAAACCTTTTAAATCGGCAATTGATTTTAACGGTAGCTGAATGTCGAGCGGTGCAACTTCTTTTTCTTTAGCCTGCAACCGATCTTTGCGGTAGTCAAATTTATGGTCACGCTTTTCTCCATACCTTTTGGGCTTGTCCGGATAGATGTCTGCGGTCCGACTTGGGCCTTGGGTCAAACAGGAGGCGATGAGAAAGAAAAATCCCAAAATAATTAATTGTGGAATGGGAAGTCGAATTTTGGAAAGAGAATTAAATTGTCTCTGGCTTAATAACACAGGGGCCCCCTTGTGTGGAGGACCTTTGCATAACCTCGAGATCTTTCGATAAACTGACGCTCTGGGAAACTATCAAGTTTTTCATGCTGAGGCTGTCGAAGCATCTCGATCCTTTGTTTTTTCGATTTATGCAAAGATCTTCTTAATCATGTTCTAATTTGTTATCGGAAAGCTTGCATTAAATATTAGCCATAGCTTGGTTAGCCAATTGGTCGCAGCGTTCATTTTCGGGGTGACCGGCATGGCCTTTCACCCACACCCAGGTAATTTTATGTTTTTTGCTCAGGCTATGCAGTTCTTGCCAAAGCTCCTTATTCTTAACAGGTTGACGGGAAGCGGTCATCCAGCCTTTTTTTATCCAGCCATGGATCCATTCTGTTATCCCTTTTATCAGATACTGCGAGTCGGTGGTCAGGGTCACTTGGTAGGGTTGACTGAGCTCTTTTAAGGCTACGATAGCTGCGGTCATTTCCATGATGTTATTGGTGGTTTGTGGATCAGACCCTTTAAGTTCCATAACATTGCCACCGCCCCGAATGATGCAACCATAACCTCCGGGACCGGGATTTCCCTTGCATCCACCATCTGTAAAAATTTCAACAGATTTCATAGCGGGTTGCTCCTGCAAGCAACAAGTCGGAACGTTTTGAGGCAGACTGAGGTTGTTAAGCTTCTGGAAATGGTTGTTTCCTCCTTAAAAAACGGATTTGTGGTTTGGCGATTTGAGACTAGAGTGTGGCCTCTCATTCTGTGAATCATTGATGACCCGAATATCTGGAGATACTATAACATATTATTTTTATTGACGAAATTTGAATATGCGGCAGTGGGTCAGATTCTCATGGCAAGCATTTTCAAAAGATATGATAGATTGTTGTTCCCATTTATTTTTGGAGAGAGCATGACGAAGGAGACCAAAAGCGAATCAATGCCGAGTAAAGAGACCGTATCGTTTCAATGTGTCGATGCCATTGAGATCAGTCTGTTCATCGAAAAGGAAGGCTTCGGTTTTTATGAAAAAGCCGCAAAAAATGTTTCTGATCCGAGAGTAAAAGATATGTTCACGCGCCTTGCTGAAGAAGAAAGAGAGCATATCCAAACTTTGCAGACCAAGGTTCGGTTTTTACAACCCGCCATTTCTGGTAAGGGAAAGCCCCGCAGGCATCTCGACTTATTTGTCAGTAATGAACTCAAGGGAAAAATTTTCCCAGCTTCCGAAACTAAAGCGGTGCAAAAATTTAAAAGCGATATGGAGGCTCTCGATTTTGGAATCGAGTCAGAAAAACGCTCCATTGAAGTCTTATCCAGCTTGTTGGGAAAAGAAAAAAAACTGGATGTGAAGGCCATTTTTTCACATTTGATAGTCGAGGAAAAAAAGCATTTGGCGCTCTTAGAGGATTTGAAGAAAAAAATTTAATTCGAAGATGGACGGGGATGCCAGTTTACCCCCTGCTTCTTGATGTTATAAGGTATGTAAGAAATGCAGAGAAGAATCATCTGCTAATCATTGAAAAATTGGCTATTAGCGGGGCATATTCGAGTATGAAGCTCTGATTTGAGGACTTTCCGAGTAGCTAGCCGGACATTTAACAGTAGGCTTAACCTGTTTGAGACGATATACTGAGAATCTCAAGTGGAAAAAGGCCTAAACATTTTCATTATTATGGTTTGACAACATTTTGGAGCTGGTTTATTATTAGTCTCTTTTTTCAAACATAACTTTATCAGTAAGGATTATTAGCATGAGCCATTATGAGGTCAAAGCTGGGCCGGAGGCATTTTTACCTCCTGCAGCTGCAACTATGGGAAATGTATTGCCGGACCCTGGGGAAGCGCATATAGGGGGAAAAATAGTACCCGAGGAAGAGGCTTATGAATATGCAGCCAGGAAGATTTTAGGAGCTAAGGTTCCAACCATTTTCCCCGGTCCTCTTGTTCTTTGGAAATGGAACGATCACGTTGCAGCAAAGGCCACGGCTATTCGTGAGTTGGCCAATGAAGTTCCCATGAGATTGATTCCCATGGCGGATTATCGGCCCAAGTATCCCAAAATTGATGCTGCAGTGGAAATCAATCCGAATCACCCTAATTTGACAATCTGGCATAACAAAATCGATGTTTGTATTTTTATTGGAGTGCATTGCCATCAGGCAAATTTGGCGCTGAAAATGATCCGAGCATCCACGAGTTGTTATACAATGGCTATGTGTGCTATGGCGGGGCATGAAGATGCATGTTTATCTTTTCGCGATGCCGACCTTGAAAAAATCCAAAGGCTCACTGCAGCCGTTAAGAAGTTGAAGGCTGAAGGTGTTGAAGTGCAAGCCAATTCTTTCACTCAGTTTCAGATGGATAGATCAGGTTTTGTTGTTGAACCTGTAAACTGAAAATTGAAAGCGTTGTAGCAGAAGTAAGTGTTTTTTAGTTTTAGTTGGATAGGGCAGATTTTGTGGTTGAGCGAGCCCTCCTGATCTTTAGGGGCGGTTGAACTTTATATACCGAATTTTAATAACACCAAAAACTCTTTATTCGGGAGTAAATTATATGAATAAACAAGTTGAATTAAAAGGCAAAAGAATTATTGCTTCAAAGCACGTGAAGCTGGGCCAGAAAAACAGAAAAGGCCAAACCTATACAGATATTAACGATATATTTTATAAAGCTGAGCAAACTCCTAACTTCCTGACGGGTAGTGAAGTGATTAAAGAGGCGATTCGCCGTGCAAGCGTGGGAACATCCGTCGCTTATCCCATCACACCACAAAGTGAAGCGGCGGCATTGATCGGCGAACTGTATGCTGAAGATTATCTGGATGAGTATTTCCGAGGCGAGAGTGAGTTTGCGGTTATGGGCCAATGTGCTGGATCATCTTTTGGCGGCCACCGTGTTTTCACCACTACTGCCGGACCGGGAACATTACGGGCTATGGAAAATTTCCCAATGTGGGCAGGTTCTCGATTGCCCATTCAGGTTTGTGTAACCTGCCGGGGAATCAACTCTCCCCTGAGTATTCAGCCTGACACTTTGGAAATGCATTATCTTCTGGAAACAGGGATGCTGGTATGGCATGCAGAAACAGCGCAAGATCTCTATGACTTCATTCTGAAGGGTTTTATTGTTGCGGAACAGCCTGATGTTCATGTTCCTATCGCTGTTTGTTGTGATGGCTTTTTCGTGACTCATACTAAAGATACGGTTAACTTGTCGCCTGAGGATCTTTGTTTGACTCCTTACAACCCATATGAATCACCAGTGACTTGTATGGATATGGAAATTGCGCCGTATCGAATGATGCGCGACCCATTCGTAATGAAATCGAACTACATCAATTATTCAACCCATGCTTCCTGGCAGCAGGAAATCAAAGCGGCGGTTGAGCGATCCAGAAAGCATACAATTGTGCTTCTGAATGGCTTGATTGATGAGGAAAACTCAGATCGAGAAATTCTTATTGTAACTTCGGGTACGGCTGTTTCCCAGAGTCGAGAAGCGATTCGATTGCTGGAAGAAGAGGGTATTAAAGTGGGGCTGGTTAAAATCAAAACCATTCGTCCTTTTCCGTATGAAGAGATTAAGCGTGCAACCAAACATGCCAAGCATATTTTTGTTCCTGAGTTCAATGTGGCTGGTTGGATGGCTCGTGAGATTAAGTCAACGATTCGCGACAATGAAAGGGTTTATTGTGGACCACATGTTGCGGGCGGTATGACTATGCCTTCCGAAGTCATTGTTGAAGAAGTTAAAACTCATTTGGGAATTAAAACGGCGCAGAACTCCAGGTAACGGAGTCGTTGTTTTTTTTCAAATTTAATTGCTACTATTTCCCTGGAAGGGGAATTAAATTTAAAGGGGACTTGTATGAGTAAAGAAAAAATCCAAATCTGCGAAGACCTTGCGGACATCATGCCTCCGGAATACCACCGGTTGGTTGAATCGGCGACATTTGGTGACCAGGATCGCGGGTGGAAAGACATTGGTTCATCAACGGAATTGATCGAGCAGCATTCATTGTGTGCGGGTTGTCCTGAATCCATAGCGTTTCGTTACATCCTTGCCAGTCTGCCAGCTCCTGAAGACACTGTGTTTGTGGGCTCAACAGGGTGTACCAGCTTGGTGTTCCCACATGTTGCAGTTCATAACATTCATTCTCTTTTTGGTAACCAGAACGCAATTGCTTCTGGACTGAAAAGAACTTTGAAAAGTCGATTCCCAGATGTTGAAAAAGACGTTGTGGTTCTGGCGGGTGATGGTGCGACGGTTGATATTGGTTTGGACATGACTATGCAGTCTTGGTTCCGTCAGGAAAAATTCACCACCATATGTTTTGACAATGAACTTTACGCAAACACAGGTGGGCAGGAAAGTGGTTTGATGCAAAAAGGTTTTGTTGCCAAAATGGCTCCAAAGGGCAAAAACTTTGAAAAAGTTCGGTTGCCTGAAATTGCTCGTGAAGCGGGTTGTGCTTATGTTGCTTTATTGACAGTCAGTAAGCCCAACCGGGTTGAGCAGGTAATTAAAAATGCTATTCTTGTTGCCCGTGAAGTGGGGCCGACTTTTGTTCAGCTTTATACTCCTTGTATTTTGGAAATTGGTAAGCAGAGCATGGAAGGTCTGGATGAGATGAAAGAATCTGAGTCCATTGGCGGTCGATTCGTACAAAAAGAATATATTTCCGATGAAGCGCAAAAACTTCTGGATTCAATTAAGATAGAAACTAAAGAACGAAAAAAAGCGGCTAAAGAAGCAGCTAAAAAGCCGGTTAACGCATAAAGAAATAGGAGTAGAAAGTTATGAGTAGGATGAATATTCGTATTTCCGGTTTGGGGGGTCAAGGAGCAGTAACTGCTGCGCATCTTTTGGCTATGGCAGCAAACAAAGATGGAAAGTTTTCTATTTCGAATCCCTTCTTTGGTGCTGAAAAGCGAATGGCACCTGCCGAAAGTTATGCCAGAATTGGTACGGAACGCATTTATGATCGCGGCGAGTTGGTTTACCCGGATGTCATTATGATTTTCCATCCCCAGGTTATAACCATGCAAAAAAGTTACACCGCTCCCTTCTATTCAGGGATCAAAGAGAATGGTTTGGTTATTATCAACACCACTGATGATCTGCTTACGGATGATGATCATAAGCGTTTGGAGGACTTAAATGTTGCCATTTTGAACCATGATGCGACCAAGCTGGCTTTGGAAATTGGTAAAACAGAGCTTTCTACTAATATGGCAATGATTGGGGCATGTGCTGGGATAACAAAAATAGTAAGTCTTAAAGCCTTGGATGGGGCATTGCAGGATCGGTTTGGAAAAAAATACGTTGCATCCGGGGGTACAGCAACTCTTGATGAAGCAATCAAAAAGAAATATGCCAAAAAGGGAATGCTACTCAAGGCAAACATGGACACTATTACGAAATCCTACGAAATGGCTACTGAATGGGCTGAGAAGCAGGATCTTAAATTAGTTACTGTTTAAATTGGGGAAGTTCAATGAGTCGGCTTTTAGAAGGAATGATTTCGTTGTAGGTTGGGGCGGGTCAGTTTTTTATAAAATGCGACAAGCTGCGAAGAATTAAACCTTTGGGTTTAATCGTTCAAAAGATGAGGAGATTTTTTAAGTGTATAACATAGCGTGGGTAGATAACGAAAAATGTATTGCTGAAAAAGGTTGCCGATTGTGCATCATGTATTGTCCTGAAGCCGACGCAATCATGTTGGATACAATCACTAAAAAAGCCATTGTTATTGAG
>JAESTE010000012.1 GCA_016763735.1 Nitrospinaceae bacterium
CATAATAGGTTTCACTTTTCAACTTCCCGTTTTCCCAGCATTGTTTGTCGACTGGTTCTTCACCATAAACAGAACCACATGTCTGCTTTGGGTCGGAAGCTGACCTATGTGGATTGCCATGGAAATCACAACACTTTTCAAAATTACCTTCCATTGGAGCCCGTAAGAAATTTTATTAAATTAAGTCTGCCTGCAGTATATTACCTAGCTTCTTTAGATCAAGCTACTACCCCCCCCCTGCCTATTTCCATAAACTATCTTATTACACAGCCGCCTTCGGCGTATAGGAATATTCTAACCATCTACCTAGGAGATACATCATGTCTATTCAAGTCATCGGGTCAATATCTAATACAGTATCTAAATCTTTAGGCGTCATCGACAATACAGTAGACGGCATCAGTAGCGCTGCTACTATCTTTAAGACTACCATGCAAGCAGCCGAACATGAAGCACTCCTCGAAACATTCATCGAGCAGAAGAAACTCCTTGCCGCTTCCGGACTCTCTGAAGAAGAGATCACCGAATTCAAACAGCTAACAGCATAACCTCCAGGGGCCTTCGGGCCTCTATTTTTTATTTACACATCACACAGTAAGAGAGTGCCCAGAGAGACGCGCTATAAGGTACGCAGCCTGATGACTACGCAAGGCAAATTTCACGCCTTCTTGCATCTTTGCTTAAAGAAGTCATGCCATTTGCATTTGTATTGAGAAGCATTCCGCTCGGTAAAACCTCACTCAACAAATCATAATTGTAGCAATGCTTTCGCATTACCCCCGCTGTTGTTGCAGTAACTGCATCCGGACATGGAGATTCTCGCCCCTTCCCCTTGGCCATCCTCCCTAATCGGCCTGACGGCCTCCCTCCTGCTTATCCCCCTCACCCCATATAAGGTAGTGATATTGAATAGGGAGGATTCAACAAGGGGGGATAGGGGCTGTCGTGGAGCCTCCAACTCCACTTCTCATCACCATGCCCTCAAGAACAAGAGCCCGCCCATCGAAAGGCGTCTGATCGTTTCCGAACGATGAATCGGCGATGAAGCATTTGTATTTAGCGTTGAGGAATATCTCGAAGAAGTGGACAATGCCAATCCGACTATGGAGGCAGGCTTTGAATCAGTTTGTTATTCTGTTTCCTAGCAGGCTGGTAGAAAATTAGCCTATGGACTTGTGAGAAATAAAAAACCATTTTCCACAGGGCCCACAGGCACTGCTACTACAAGGATCTTATTTTTATAAAAATGCCGTTTACACACTTATTCGGATAGACCTCAAGGACTGGCGACGCGTACGATAAACTCGCCAGAAACTTTATGGCTACTATCTACCTCGCTTCTCTCCTATGCTTCTGGATTTAAGCAATGAGTCTGGACCCTAAGCTAACGTGACAATACTACCAAGATTCTTCTTGTTATTGTCTTACCGAACTGCTAGGCATTAAGCCATGAAACGATGTTTATTATTAGTTCTGCTCTTTGTGCTTGTTCCAGCCGGATACTTGTTATCCGCTGACGTGTCCCTGTCCGACTCTGGCGAGCTCACCCCCATCAGTCAGGATGAAGCACCGGACCCTTCATCCGTAGATTTAGTTCGGGGTTTGGCCAAACAGGATGACGTCGATTCACAATATAATTTTGAGAACATAGTTGACGGCGAACAGACTTGGATCGAGGCCATAACCACCACGCCACCGCTTATGAGTCTGGGTACTTTTCCGGATTTGAGCAATGCCGAGGAAAACCTGACCTCTATCCTGCGCAACCGGCTGAAGTTGCTCAACAGAAAAGTGTTCTCCAATAGGCAGTGGCGAGAACACTGGGCCAAGCAACATCAGATTGCCAGCAAAATGGAAACTCTCTACGGCGAGCTGGCAGGGACTGCTACCGCGAAGGGAGAACGTGAGGCGGCCACTGCCAAACAGGCCGGTGCAAGAGACTGGGCCACCCTCGCGGAAGCTAAAACATCAAACCAGGATACCTTTCTCACCTCGATCCAAATGGAGTACGACGCGGTGTATGAGCGACTGGAAAACACACTGGTTTCTGTTACGCAGATAGACAAAGAGACCAAACAGGTTGCGCCGGCAATAGGCGCGACGCCTTTTGAAGAGAGGGCCGCTCACATCGCAGAACTTCGATTCCGTCAAGCATCACAGAGCGCGCGGCGCGCGGTGGCTATCCTCAAGCTAAAATTGCTCAAGCAACAGGTCAAGTCAAGCGCTGTCATACAACCCGCCCTTAAACGTGACTTCGAACTCGCCCGAGAGGAGCGCCGCATCGCCAAGGCGCAAGTCCTCAGCCCCAACACCGATTGGTCCGCTCGGTGGCTCCCAATCGCTAATGCCATCGCTGCTAAGTTGAATAAGATAGGAGAGGAGTTATATCTCAGCGCAGAACGCGAGCACGCGCTCAAGTTCAACGTGAATCTTGTCGAGTCTCAGATTGCCTACCGTGATCAAAAGCACAGCGAGATCGAGCGAGAGCGACAGGAGGCCGAGGCCTTTTCCGGGTGGCTGAAGGCAATGCTCGTAACTGCATGGCAACAGGCGCCCTCCGTGATGGGCCTACTTGTTTTGACCTTCCTGGCCGGGTGGCTTGCACTATGGATGGTGGGTCTTGCTACGAGGACCTTGGTAAAAGTGGTAGAGGATAACGATCCAGACAGCGTCAGTGCTGTAGAGCGACGTGTCAAAACGGTCGCGTCCGTTTTGAAGGGCGTTGGCAAGATTGGCGTGTACTTTGTGGTTATCCTGGTAGCCTGTGGTGTGGTTGGCCTTGATACTGGGCCGATCCTCGGTAGCTTGGCCATCCTCGGTTTGGCTCTTTCATTCGGTTCACAAAACCTCGTTCGAGATTTTGTCAACGGATTCTTCATCCTTGTGGAGAACCAGTACGCGGTTGGTGACTGGGTGAAAATCGGTGATCATGAAGGCGACGTTGAGCAAATCAACATTCGCTCAACGCGGTTGCGTAGCGTCACAGGAGTGCTGCAAATCATCCCCAACGGGACCATAACTACCGTCGAAAATATGACCCGCGATTGGTCCTGCTTCCGTTGTCACGTGGGCGTGAGTTACGATAGCGACATCGACCTGGTGGAACGGATCTGCAACGAAGTCGGAGCAGATATGTATGCCGATCCCAAACTCAAAGCTAAGCTCAAAGAGGCGCCCGTATTCGTTGGCGTTACCCAGCTCGCCGACTCGGCAGTAGTGGTGCGCTCTGCGGCCAAGACCCAGCCCGGAGCGCCGTGGGGCTTGGAGCGGGAGATGAACCGACGCTTGAAAAAGGCGTTTGAGGAGGCCGGCATCGAGATCCCCTTCCCACAACGGGTGGTGTGGCACCATAACAAGGCCAGTGAGTAACTCGTAAACTGGTACCAGTACCATCATAGGCTCTGTTGCAAAAAATTAGTGCGGGCAAAGCTATGTTTTTGATAAGAAATATCTAGACGGTGTAAAGATCAAATTGTCTTTCATGTATATGTATAAAGAAAAAGTAAAGGGGTCACCCATTAGCAGGCCCCGTGTCAACAGGCAAACTTCTGCCTATGCTCGTGCAGGCGTAGCCTGCATGAAGTATGTTCTTCAATCATTTCACAAGTTCAAGTATTTCGTTACGCATCGTGGTTTTCTATTTTA
>JAESTE010000165.1 GCA_016763735.1 Nitrospinaceae bacterium
CAGGCGTGACAAGCCACGAGGAATTAAACCCACTTTGTGGAATTAAATTTTGCCAACCTGCAATGCCAAGTCGCATCGTCTGATTGTCAAGGGCGACCGAGCTTTACGCCGAGTCTGCTTCGAGGTCGGTATGAGACAGGAGATTTTCGTCCTCAATGGCCATAGCGATGTTTGGGTCGGACTTAAAACTATCGTTGATCGCACTCAACAAAGTGGATGCCTCTGAATAAAAAGATTGTTTATTCGCTCCATCAACTTTTCGCAACGAAAGATCTTCGTACAAGGTGACCATATTTGCCGAACGTGAAATGGATTCCATTACTTTCGTGAAGGGAATATTGCGGTTTTTGCTTTCAATCGCATGCTCTGCATATTTTATCCATGCATCAATATCACCAGCAGCATCGCCAAGCTCAATATAGTTTTGTCGCATTTTTTCTTTTCCAAATTTTTGCAATTGCTCCACTTTTTCTCTTCCCCAACCGTTCAACGGCATCCCTTTAGTTGCCCGGCAAAGATGTTTCAGTGAATGCACCAGTCGATTCATCTGACTGTCAAGTTGCATACCATAATTGGTATATTCTTTAATCTCCATAACACTTTCAAAAATATGCCAGACACCACCGCGCTCTTGAACGGCAGTTCGTCTTTTATCCAACACGTTGGCCTGAGCAAGACAACCCTGTTCATTATTCACTTCAGGGGTTGAAGTCGATATCGTTTTAAGTTTTTTTGCCAGCGATGCATCAACCGGAAGAGCAGGCAAAGTTTTATTTGAAGATTCAGAGATCTGGGTGCTAGATCTCGTCAACGTTTCTTTGCGTACCCAGGTATTTTCTTTAAATGGCATTTGCAACGGGGCTTCCTCAATCGGTTCAGCGGAACACCCTGAAGTAAAAACTCCTGTCAGCACAACACATAAAATAATTTGTAAACACCTTATTTTAAACATTTTAGTCTCTCATTAGTTTTGGGAAAATAGTCCACCTTTATACACTAAATTTTTGCCCCTTGCATGAAAATGACAATGACCCAATTTCCGCCGAATTTGCCGTCAAAATAACTGAGTTCGACAAAAATTCGACGCTATTAAAATGAATATAAGTCAGGTTATTAAACTATCAAAAAAACATAACAATATAAACTACGATATTTAAATGAGTTCTATTGATTTTTTGATATTACCCCTAAATAACCCTGTAAGGCGCAAAACTTGCAGAAACCCTTGAGTGATAACCGGTTCCTGTCGTTAAGAGAACTATAAATTAAAGAATATCAAAGGTTTGTATACTATGAAATTAAAAAAGCTGATTTATTTACTGATTACTGTCTTCCTCTTTTCCGGGTGTGAAGTAAAAATGGGACCCTCGACGTTCTGGAGCAAAGTATTCCGAACTCAAACCGACTCCAAATATTATATGGGGAAGACTGAAGATCTGGTGCAATCTCTTACGGAAGATGTTGCTGAATATGAAATCAACAAAGTAACCGTATTTGACCTTGTGGATGAAGAGAACAACACTCCTATTCTCGGCGAATATATTTCTACAAGAATTGTTGAAGCCATCACCAAAAAGTATTTCTTTCGCGATAAACAATTCCGAGTGGCGCAAAAAGGCGAGGTCAAAGCAGTATTGGATAGCTTAAAACTTAAGCCTTCGTTTCATTACAATAAAAATGAGTTGCGAAATTTGGGGAAAGCCCTCAACTCGCAGGCCGTCATTACCGGAAGGATCACCGACCTAGGAACCAATCTGGATGTTCATCTCACTTTGACCGATGTCATGAGCGGAGAAGTTATCGCATCCACATCCGAGCCTTTAACGCGAACCAAGTTTGCAGTTGAGATGTTGAGACACCATTAAGCTCAATCCTTTTCAATAGCCTGGCGGTAACGGGCGAGCGCCATCAAAGGAAAAAAGTGCTGGTACATATGGTACTTGATAAAGAAATGCACGGGAAACCTGTCCCGGTAAACTCATCTTCCGACCAGGTTCCCTGGTCGTTTTGATTGCGCATCAAAAATTCTACCCCGCGTTTTGCAGCATCTCCTTTAGCTTCGCCACCTGCAACCAGTGCCAGTAATGCCCACGCCGTTTGCGAAGCTGTGCTTGTGCCGCGTCCGCGCAAGCTGGGTTCTTCATAGTTCTGGCAGGTTTCGCCCCAACCGCCATCTTCAATCTGATGCGTCTCCATCCATTGAATGGCTTTGCGGCTGAAGGGTTGACTCATGTCTTCACCCATCTCCGATAACCCGGTCATAGCCAGAAACGTTCCATAAATATAATTCACCCCCCAACGACCGAACCAGCAACCATCGAGTTCCTGCCCCTCCTTAACAAACTTTAAGGCGCGTGCGACTTGCGGGTGCTCTCTTTTGAATCCCCATTGCGACAGCATCCATAGAATGCGGCTAGACACATCAACAGTAGGTGGGTCAAGCAAGGCTTTATGGTCGGCGAAAGGAATTTCGTTTAAAACTTCTTTATCATTGTCGACATCAAAAGCCCCCCATCCGCCATTTTTACTTTGCATATTGAGCAGCCAGCTCAAGGCTCTTTGACATTCGTTCAACTTCCAGCGTATGTCAGGAACACCTATCCGGTTCAGAGCCAACAAAATTTCCGCAGTGTCGTCTGTGTCAGGATACAGCTCGTTATAAAATTCAAACGCCCAGCCACCCGGTTCTGCATGTGGTTTTTTAATCTTCCAGTCGCCGCGCTTAACCACCTGTTTGGAGAGAATCCATTCAGCAGATTTTATGAGTGCGGGGTGATCTGTTGGCACTCCCGAATCCATCAATGCGTTCAAACAGATCGCCGTATCCCACAACGGCGAAATACAGGCCTGCATCCATAGCCGGTCTTCTTTTTCCAGAAGAAAGCGATCAACCGCTTCCATCCCTTTAACACAAACGGGATGATCTTTGGGATAGCCCATCAGATGCAATGCTAACAAGGAGTTGAGCATGGCAGGCTGAATTCCAGCCCAGTCGCCTTCCTCTTCCTGATGTTCCAGTGTCCATTTTTCTACTGCACGAAGAGCCATTTTACGATAAGGCTTCCAAGGGAACTTACCAATGAATTTGATAATTCGGTCGAGATAGATAAACGTGTTTCTCCAACTCGTGAACGGCAGGCCGCTGGGTTTGAAATCGAGATCGTTGTCGTTTTCTGTGAACAGTTCCTGAACATCCCGACCCGCAGGTAAAGAATGCACCGGCTCCAAAGAACGCACCACAGAGAGTGGCACCACGGTGCCCCGTGACCAACTAGAAATTTCGTAGATATTAAAAAAGAATCCATTCGGCAATAAAATAATTTCCACCGGGATGGCAGGGCAAACATCCCAGGATACCTGCCCGAACAGGGCAAGAAATATTTTTGTGAAGACGCGAGTCTTTTTTATGCCGCCGTTTTTTCGGATGGCGTTTCTGGCGCGCACCATTTCTTCCCGGTCCGCTGGCACCCCTGCCATTTTGAGTGCCATATAAGATTCAACTGTGGAGTTGATGTCGCAAAGTCCACCATGAAAAAGCGGCCAGCTCCCATCTTCGCGTTGCATATAAAGCAGGTAATTGACTATCTTTTGCTGACGTTCGCTGTCCAGTCGATCCGTAAAATGCATGAAAAAGATTAATTCTGCAGAAATGGTTACATTGCCTTCCAGCTCATCCACCCAATAGCCCTTTTCATACTGACGGGATAGCAGGTACTTCTGTGACCTTTCGATAGAACGATGCAACATATCCTCATTCACAGGCACTCCATCAGGCGACACAGAGGGTCCTTCCATTTCCGTAACTTTTCCCATATTTTCCATACAGTTAGCTGATATCCGCAAAAATTCTTAGAGAAGACTAAATTAACTCATTTTAGAATATAAAGCAAAACTCTCCATGTAGAAGTATCGAACAAAACTCATTGACAATGTTACAAATCTCTTTTAATATAGCCGGTTTACGACATACAAAATTTAATATCAAACAGAACCGGAAATAATGAAGACAACTTTTTTTGCAAAACCTGGCGAAATCGAGAAGAAATGGGTGATCATTGACGCAACAGATAAAGCCGTCGGGCGCATCGCCAGTAAAGCCGCATCGATCATTCGCGGAAAAACAAAACCAACTTTTACCCCGCATACAGATACTGGGGATAATGTCATTATCATTAATGCAGCCAAGGTTAAGTTAACCGGAAAAAAATGGGACGACAAAATCTATTATCACCATACTGGTTGGCCGGGAGGGATCAAATCCATTACGGCTAAAGAAGTTTTGGACAAGAAGCCTTCGGATCTGTTGCAAAAAGCCATTCGCGGAATGTTGCCTAAAAATAGATTGGGCCGCACTTTGAACAATAATTATCGAATATACGACACGGATCAGCATCCTCACGGGGGACAGAATCCAGAAACCGTAGTTATTTAATTTCCCTAAAGAAAAAGACGGAGCGTAAAAAATATTATGGACGGCACCATCGAACGGTTTTATGCAACAGGTAAACGAAAAGAATCCATCGCAAAAGTATGGGTTCAAGCTGGCAGTGGCAAAATCACGGTTATTAACAAATCCTTGAAAGAATATTTTTGCCGTGAAAGCTTGGAATGCGTTATCAAGCATCCGCTGATCACAACCGAAACCCTTGAGACAGTTGATATCAAAGCAACGGTCAAAGGCGGCGGGCTTTCGGGTCAGTCTGGCGCTTTACGTCTGGGGATTTCCCGGGCTCTTATTTTGACCGATGCCAATTTGCGAGCACCTCTCAAAAAAGCAGGATTCCTCACCCGAGATTCCAGAGCGGTGGAAAGAAAAAAATACGGGCAACCTGGCGCGCGTAAAAAATTCCAGTTCTCCAAGAGATAAACGGCAACTCCTCTTCGTCTTCCAATTCGTCTATGAGCTTTGCCATCTGGCAAAGCTTTTCGCGAAAAAAGCACCTCTTTTCTCAACAATCAAGTAAAATCCAAAGAACGACCTCGTAGCAAGCAGACGGGGTATCCCAAAAATATTTTTATTTAACAGGCGTGGCAAGCCACGGGGAATTAAACCCGCTTTGTGGGATTAAAAAATAGGCACGGATAATAAAGCCCACTTGTAGAAGTGAAGCAAAATCCGTTAGGAGTCTTTTATTATGATAAAAGTCGGCATTGCCGGAGCCAGCGGGTATACCGGGCTCGAGTTGATACGCCTTTTGGTGAATCATCCTGAAGTCGAGTTGACCGTTTTGACTTCCGAGACCTATAAGGGAAAATCAATTGCTGATGTTTTTCCATCATTGAATGGAATCATCGATATTGAATTGCAATCTCTCGATAGTGAAATTTTAAAAGCCTGCGATGTGGTCTTCCTTGCATTGCCTCACACCACCGCGATGGATAAGCTACCGCAATTAATCGAATCCGACTGCAAGGTCATCGACCTGAGCGCCGACTATCGATTGAAAGATGCTGATGCTTACCCGGAATGGTACTCGCTGACTCACACACATCCTGAATTGTTGTCAAAAATCGTATACGGTCTTCCCGAGTTGCATCGCGAAAAAATAAAAAGTGCGCAGGCAGTCGCCAACCCCGGCTGTTACCCAACCAGTGTTATTCTGGCTTTGGCTCCCTTGATGAAAACCGATTGGGTAAATTTGGGCAGTATTATTTCTGATAGCAAATCAGGAGTTTCCGGCGCGGGACGCAAGCCTTCCATAACCAGCCAGTTTTCGGAAGCAAACGAAGGGGTGAGCCCTTATGCCTTGGCAGGCCACCGCCACACACCCGAAATGGAACAGGAGCTTTCCAGCCTGGCGGGAAAACCTATTAAAATTAGTTTTTCTCCGCATCTCATTCCTATGAGCCGCGGAATGCTGAGCACGATTTACATCGATCTGAAAAAAAAGTTAAGTGATGATGAACTGATCGAACATTATCAAAAATTTTATAACGATGAATTTTTCGTTCGCGTCCTGAGCAAAGACCGGTTTGCCAACACTCACTCTGTCGCTGGCTCCAACTTTTGCGATATCGGAATCAAGGTGGATGCACGAGTAGATCGACTCGTCATCACCAGTGCCTTGGACAACCTTATCAAAGGTGCTTCGGGACAAGCCATTCAAAATATGAACATCATGCTTGGCTTTGAAGAAAAGATGTCACTTCAAACGCCTGCAATTTTTCCTTAGAAGACCATGAAGATATTAAAAAACCGCAACCCCGCCGTGCCGGGATTCAAAGCCGCGGGACTGGACTGCGGAATAAAAGACAATTGCATAAAAGATCTGGCGCTCATTGTTTCAGAGTTCCCCGCAACCGCCGCCGCTGTCTTTACCAAAAATCGTGTGGTGTCGCCGGGTGTGACTTGGAGCCGTCGCGCGTTAGGCAAGTCGGGTAGCTGCCGCGCCGTTATTGTTAACAGTGGGAATGCCAATGCCGTAACCGGTTCAAAGGGATTAAAAGATTGCGATGCGATCACAAAAAAAGTTGCCCATGAACTTGGCATACCACAAAAAGAAGTGTTCATTGCTTCCACCGGAATTATTGGAGTGCCGCTTCCTTCCGATAAAATCTTACAGGCCACTCCAAAACTGGTTACAGAATTAGGCGGAAAAGCTAGAAACTGGACCGATGCATCTGAAGCCATCATGACTACCGATCTAGTCTCCAAATCAGATCGGATAAGTTATTCTTTTAAGGGGAAACGCATCGTCATTGGGGGAATCACCAAAGGGTCTGGAATGGTTCATCCCAATATGGCTACCATGCTTGGGTTTGTGTTTACCGATGCAGTCATCGATTCAAAAACCCTTAAATTGGCTTTGACAGAAGCCGCAGACCGCTCCTTCAATCGTATCACGGTTGATGGAGACAACAGCACCAACGACTGTGTTGCCATACTCGCTAATGGCATGGCGAAAAGTTCTGCGATAAAACCTGGCACACCGGGCTATCGGGAATTCTTAAAAGCCTTGACAAAACTATGTAAAAACCTGGCATCGAAAATTGTTCTCGATGGAGAAGGCGCGACCAAGTTCGTCACGGTCCGGGTTCAAGGAGGAAAAACACGCAAGCAGGCCTATCTCATTGCGAATTCTGTCGCCACATCCTCTCTTGTCAAAACTGCGTTATTTGGCGAGGACCCAAACTGGGGACGGATTTTTTGCGCCGTGGGAAATGCGGGGACAGCCTTTGATCCTGACAAGGTTGATATTTCTTTAAATAAAAATCGGCTCTTAAAAAATGGCAACCCGACAAATCTGCCACCGCAAAAGCTGGTCAAAGCCATGCAACAACATGAAATCGATATCACCATTGATTTAAAATGTGGCAAAGAGTGGGAAGAAGTTTTAACCTGCGATCTGTCCTACGATTATGTAAAAATAAACGCAGAATATACGACTTAACTTTCTAAATTCAACCTCCATTAGATTTTTTTAAAAATGGCATTACTACCCATCAAAAATTGTTTCGATCCGGTCTTAAGAAAACAATGCAAGATCATTAAAAATATTGACGGAGAGCTGATTACCCTCTCAGAAGATATGATCGAAACCACCCTTGCTATTCCAGGAGTTGGCCTGGCAGCAAATCAGATCGGAATTCCCTGGCGATTGTTTGTCGTTAATATGGGAGTCGAAACAGATAAGGACAATCTAATCACTCTCATCAATCCGGAAATCACAGCAATGGAAGGAAGTGAACTGGGCGAGGAAGGTTGTCTCAGCATTCCTGATGTGGTTGCCGAAGTGAATCGCGCAATCCAAATAGAATTAAAAGCCATTGATCTGAATGGCAACGATGTTCGCTTTGAAGCAAAGGGATACCTGGCCCGCGCCTTGCAGCACGAAATGGATCATTTAAACGGTGTTTTATTTTGGGACAGCCTGGGAAAAGTAAAACGGGATATCCTGAAACGAAAATTCAAGAAGAAACTTAAAGAGCAAGATGCATGAACATAGTTTTTATGGGAACTCCTGAGTTTGCACTTCCAACCTTAAAAAAAATCCATAACTCTTCCCATTGTATTTTATCGGTGATAACCCAACCCGACCGTCCCAAAGGCCGAGGACAAAAACAGGTCGATTCCCCCATAAAAAAATTCGCATTGGAAAACAATCTTCCTGTGCTGCAACCTACAACGGTTAATACGCAAGAATTCATCGCATCACTTTTAGAAAATCGCCCCGACTATATTATCGTTGTCGCGTTTGGCCAGATTCTTAGTGAAGCTCTTCTTAAAGTACCCAAGCAATTTTGCATCAACCTGCATTCTTCATTGCTACCCAAATACCGGGGTGCGGCTCCCATTAACCGCGCTATCCTTAATGGAGACACTCGTTCGGGAGTCACCACCATGATTATGGATAAAGGAATGGATACGGGAGATATATTACTCGTCGATGAAACACCCATAGAACAAAACGATGATGCACAATCCCTTCACGACAAGTTGTCAGAACAAGGTGGAGAGCTGATCCTTGAAACTCTTTCCCGGTTGCAAAAAAATGATCTTCTACCAACATCTCAAAATTCTGACCTTGCCAGCTATGCTCCGAAACTGAAAAAGGAGGAAAGCCTTATCGATTGGAAAGTGGATGCTGAAAATATCTTTAACAAAATTAGGGGTCTGAGCCCATGGCCCGGAACACATACTTTGTATAACGGCAAAAGACTTGCTATCTTAGAGGGCGAGATTGTTCCGGGAGAGTCTTCAGATCGTCCCGGTCATGTTGAACGCATCACCGACACGGGCATTGAAGTGGGCACAGGTAAAAACCGATTAAAAATAACAGAACTTAAACCCGAAGGGAAAAAAGCGATGCCGGTAAAAAGTTTTCTCTCGGGTTATAAAATCAATCGCGACGACATATTCGGATAAGTTTTAATTTTCCAAAAATTCAAGAGGTCGATATGCCAAGAACTTTGGTTACAGGTGGTGCAGGATTTCTGGGATCGCATTTATGCGAATATCTGGTGAACAAAGGACATGAAGTGGTCTGTATGGATAATTTGATCACGGGATCCAAGCAAAACATTTCCGGAATAAAAAGCGGAAATTTTCATTTCGTTAATCACAATGCATCAGAATTTATTGATCTGGATGGAGACCTAGATTACATTCTTCATTTTGCATCTCCTGCCAGCCCTATCGATTACCTGGAGTTACCGATACAGACTTTAAAAGTCGGGGCTTTGGGAACCCATAATGCGCTGGGCGTTGCTAAAGCTAAAAATGCCACTTTTCTTCTAGCTTCAACTTCCGAAGTATACGGAGACCCTTTGGTTCATCCTCAGACCGAGGGATATTGGGGCAACGTTAATCCCATTGGGCCAAGAGGCGTTTATGATGAAGCAAAAAGATTTGCGGAAGCCATTACCATGGCCTACCACAGGACCCATGGCATCAATACCAAGATCGTCCGCATATTTAATACCTACGGACCAAGAATGCGCATCAAGGATGGCCGTGCAATACCCAACTTTCTCAAGCAAGCCCTTACCGGCGAAGACCTGACTATTTACGGAAATGGCTCGC
>JAESTE010000166.1 GCA_016763735.1 Nitrospinaceae bacterium
AGTGGCTGCATGGGTAACCTGATAAGCGTACTCAGCCACTGTGGCAGAGGCGATGAAATTTTACTGGGTGACAGAAGCCATATCTCCCTTTATGAGGTGGGGGGAGTCGCCGCATTAGGAGGCGTTCATCCGCGTCCCCTTCCCAACAACAATGATGGCACGATCTCTATCGATCTCCTGGAAAAAGGCATCCGGCATTCTGACATACACTGTCCACCTACCCGTCTGATTTGTTTGGAAAACACACACAACTTTTGCCAGGGGTCACCACTCACTCCAGAGTACATGACCGAGGTTGGTGAAATCGCAAACAAATTTGGACTTAAAATTCATCTCGATGGGGCAAGAATCTTTAACGCCGCTGTTGCCCTTGGAGTCCCTGTTGCAAAACTAACGGAAAAAGTAGACTCCGTAATGTTTTGTCTTTCGAAAGGACTTTCGGCTCCGGTGGGTTCTCTGGTTTGCGGATCATCCGAGTTCATTGATAAAGCAAGAAAAGCCAGAAAGATGGTGGGTGGGGGAATGAGGCAGGCCGGACACCTAGCCGCCGCAGGACTGATCGCTATCACCGAGCTGGTAGACCGACTTCAAGAAGACCATGATAACGCAAAATTTCTCGCCAGCCAACTTTCTGAACTCGATGGGGTTGAAGTGGACGTAACTCGAATAAAAACCAATATCGTTTTCTTCACACTGACGGGAATGGACGGCGAGACCTTTCTCAATCAGTTGGAAAATAACCAAATCAAAATTTTAATGACCGATACAAACGTTTTCCGCGCGGTCTTACACCGCGAGATTTCCAGGGAACAAGTTCAAACGGTAATTGAAACCTTCCGCTCGATATTAGCGAAACGATGAAACTTAATGGCATTTGACAGTTTTGCAGATTGCTCTATAATAGGGAAGATATTTTAACCAACAGGAAAATCATGATAGAACTGGAAATGCAGGACAGAATGGAACTGGTGAAACAGGCGCAAGATGTCGTAAAAAGCCGATATCTTTTATGTATTTTAGTCACTCAGCGAATTCACCAATTGGAAGATGGAGCACAACCCACCATCGAAGTTGATCCCGAAGACCTTACCAATCCAAAAATATTTTTTGAATTAGCCTTAAGAGAAATTATTGAAGGCAATATGGATATGGAACAGGTTACCGAAGAAGAATAATCCCCGGGCCTCGCCCGGTAAAAGTTCATCAATCTCTCCCAAGCTTACAGATAATACAATCCCTACTATAGTCCACTGGAATTGCTATGCTCTCTAAGAGAAAGACCTTGGCGTAAGTCACGAAAACGGAAAAGGCGATTCTTCGCCCTTCGACAAGCTCAAGGTGACAGGCTCAGCATGACAAAAACCAAGCTTTTAAGAATAATATCCTGTGATCATCGAAGGATGTCAAGGTTATGCAAAGGTCTCTCTGGAGAGGGATAGAGTGTGCCCCTTTTTTTTAAAGGCTCTGTCTACTCTACCACCCCTTCCACATATCATCGCGACCCGCATAGTAACGTGGCGATCCCCGCGACGAGTGATGTGTTTTTAAGCCTTCAAATTTCCGCGAGGCTCATAATAAGGGCGGCCACTCGTTGTTCTAAGCCCTTGCAGATATTTCAATCCCCAGAAAATATTATTTACCTGGATCACCGCTCCCCTTCCAGTCGCTCGCGATGACGCGCAGAAGATTTCTTAGTTAAGCGGTAAATAATAAACCCAAAAATACCCTCACAACAGATTAATGCCATCGCAAAGACGGCTTGTAAATGGCCCTTGTTCCTGACTAAAAAAGGCCAAAAAAAAACCCGCCGAATAATCGGCGGGCTTTCTTATAAAACTACGAATGACTATTTAGGAAGCTCATCACGTCGAGCTTTTCCTTCGTCATACATTTTACGTGTACGCTTGGTCATCCATACCAACCATCCTTGGAAGCAGATAAAAATCGCTGCAATGATAGGAGGCATGTAGTACAGAGACGCAGGCAACGCTGGTTTCAGAATGGTGTAATACCAAGTAGAGATAGCCATATGCTCATCGTGCTCTTTATCTCGACCTGACCATTGCATGAAAGCAACCGGAATGAACTGCTCAGATGGAATCTGAACATCAAACTCACCTTCCGTCTTCAATGACCGTTTGAACATTACCTTGACACGACCCTGATGGTAAATGGAGTCTACAACTTCCACTTTTCCTTCAGACTCTTTGTCTGCGATCGCATCGAAACCATTACCGACGGTTTCTGTAACACTCACGTCCAACTGATATCCTTTTTCATTCGGAGCGGCGGTCGCACTATAATCTTTGGCCATAAAACTGGCTTTCCAAATATCAACCGGTTTCTTGGAATCTCCAAAGATGAAATACGGCTTTTCTGCTCCAAATAAATCCTGCAACTTCGCAGGCCACTGAATCGCTACCGCATCCGGAAACTCAGGATCATCCGACATAAACCGCTGATGGTATTCGACCAAGTAGTAGATAGCACCTTCCTCTGCACTCCAACGCGAGCTAATCCAGAGGTTGTCCGTTTTAGGATCGAAGTTACGCTTACCACGAGTGATCTGACCCGCCATAGCGATGTAATGCTTCAACGGGTTCTCAGCTTGTTCTTCAGACAGATCAACGATTCGATAATCGGTGTCTGGAGAAGCCCAGCTCGGATCATCTATCTTTCCGACCACATTTCCTTCCGTATAAACAGATTGGATCAGGAAATCAGGAACCGGCTTGTTTGTCAGCCTATCAATATTCTTTCGCGGACAAAGAGAGTTAACGAACGCTGCAATTTTCCAGCGATCTTCAACATTGATCTGGTCCTTGAAGTTAGGCATTGGAGTGCCATTCAACCCTGTAGATATGGTACGTACAACATTGAAAGGGTCGTAATGATTTCGACGTGATCCACGGAAGTTCCAGCATTGCTGCCAGTCTGCCGCAACGATTGGGAAACCCCAGTCGTCTTTCATCGTTGGGTTACCGTCTCCACGACCTTCACCGCCATGGCACTCGAAACACTTATTTTTCATAAATATTTCTTTACCGACATCAATATCCGCTTGCGGCACGCCCAAATGATAAGGACCTTTTGTTCCCCAAGGGTTGGTACCGAAATCCTGAATGGTTACTTCTTCATCCTCAGTATCGTTAAAATCTCGATCCTGAACCAAGGTTTTAACAAAATTCACAGCGGCTACAATCTCATCGTTTGACAAAAATTCACCCCAAGCTGGCATTGCCGAACCTGGAAGTCCATTTTTAACGGTTTTGATCAGATCCGCTTCCATTGGGAGCTCTCCTGAATCCGTTGTTCGGATTTTGAAAGTTCCCTGAATGAAATTTCGAGGTCGAGTGAACAGTCGGTCTGCAGAAGGCCCATCACCGCCACCTTCCACACCGTGACACCAGACACAGCGCTTAAAATAAACCTTCTTCCCTTCCTCCAACAGATCTTTCTTGATCGCATCCGGTGCTTGTTCAGCCAAAGCCGCTCCCGGTACCGCGAACAACGCCACTGCCAGAAAAGATAGAATCAGGCGTTTGATGTAATTGTTGTTTGTCATGGTCATTCCCATATGTTTAGGTTTTAGTAACCGAAAGTTCATTTTTAACCATCAGAGCCTTCTGTACCAAATGTTCTTGGATGCCAGCCTGTGTACCAATATTCAAACAGGATGACCTTCCAGATTTCCTCGGTTTTCAAATGCTCTTCCCAAGGAGGCATTGCTGACGACCATGGGGTGGACTCGTTAGGCAGACCCGGTCCGCCTTTGGAAACACGCCAGAACAGAAATGCCTCCTGCAACATGGCGATGGTGCCCGGATCAATGAAGTTTGCCGGAGTGGGGTTGAACACATGCGAGAACATACCCAGTCCGTTCAACTGATCACCATGACAATAATGGCAGTTCTGAAAGTAAATCGTACCGCCTTCCGTCACATACTTCATGTACTCATTCTTGTCCGCATCAAGGAACGGAAAACTATCTTTGTAGTTATCCTGCTCATCAATACGAAACGGGTTGTTGGTGGATTCAAGTGGATAAGTCTTACCATGCACCTTGGTAGTGGCGGGAGGCGCGGGATGTACCGTCCTCAACTCAACCGGTTCCTGGTAACTTGGATAAATAGACTGGTATGTTGCCCACCCCACCAATAATGGCAAAAACGTCAACAAAACGATCTGCGCCAATTTGTATTCACCCACGATTGCTTTAACAATCGGTTTTCTGAACTCACGGAAGGTTTCCGGATCCTGACTAACATAAAGAAAGGTTCCGATTGACCACATTACCATATAGGTAATGAACAGAGTCCAAGGAATTGGTGGATACAATACGACCTTGTAGAAATAAAAACCTAAACTCCAGACAAACAAGCCCATCATAGAAATGGGTGGCTTGAGCCTGAGCATAAAATGCGTGATTAACAAATAGGCTACGAATAACAAAAAGTAAACGTATCTATTTAAAATCCAGCCGACCTCCTTCGGTGTAAATATAGGAAATATAGCGTTATGAAACACCGCCAGGCCGACAACAAATACCAGAAAGCTTACTAAAGTCTTGTTCATTGCTGTCTCCTATTAACTGCCAGCCGGAGCTTCGGTCTGACTAATAAAATCCACAAGCTTTTCGAGTGCTTCAACTGAAAGCATCTGCCCGAAAGTTGTAGGCATTAAACCATCCGGAAAAGATTCTCCGGCTTCCTCGTTAAACACCACATATGCGCCGGGTTTCAAAATTGATTCCCTAACATATTCCCTGGTGTTGGTTGCTTTACCTTTGTAGTTAGGATCTTTAATTCGCTTCGGAGCATTTATCTTCTCGTGAAGCACTGGCCCCAACTCACCCATGGCACCTTCAACGCCAGGAATGGTATGACAAAGCGGACAACCCAGCGTATTGATCATGGCCTGAATATCTTCAGTACCCGTCACAAATACAGGTCTATCTTCATCATCGCTACTTTCCTCAACCACTGCACCACCGGTGTTACCCGCATCATCCTGCGGTAACGGAACGGTCACCGATGCAGACTCACCCGGCGTGTCTTTGGATTGCAGATAAGCAATGACCGCATTCACCTCAACCCGACTCAAACTGATGGGCGGCTTGACGATTACCGGCATCGGGCTTTTGGTGTCGCCTGCCTTACCAAATCCCTTAACTACATAACAGGTCGGACACATGAGAGATTCGCGAATATAATCTTCACCAATCAACTCATCTGGACCATTCTGCCGTCGATACTCTTCTGGAATCTCGCTAGGCATACCCTTAACAATACCAGCAGCAGGCTCCGTTTCGCCAATCTTCATCGGAAGATTTGCATATCTATCTTCTTTAATACGGTCATGACTTCTTTTCTCAACCCCAAACAGATTTGGACATCGGCCCATGTTATCGCCAGGGTCAAAGGTGTGACACAAAGGACACTGCCCTTTACCAATAGATTTCTGACCTGCTACCTGTTTCGCGCCAAAAATAATAACGCGTCCCATTTCAGCAAATTCTTCCATGGTAACGTCACCGATAACTGCCGCCTCTTTTGGTGGCGGATCACTACGTTGCTGCGGCAACCAGTTGGTGTAACCCGCAAGCAATACAGAAACCGTAGTCCAGAAAAAGAAACCTCGAACAATCGGAGGCGACTGACCCTCAATATTATTACTCTTGAAGAAAACTCCCCAAGCGAGCAACAACAGAATGATGACCCAGAGGTAGATTCCAAAGAAAAAGCTCAACTGATCCCCTTGGTTCAAACTGAACATATGAACCGTCATCACAAAACTTACAATCGCAAATACACCAAAAATCCCAAGCCACAACTTACTACCGGAAAGTTTCCTCTCCCTGCAGTTTTGCACCACATTGCCGAAAACAAATATCCCAAAAACGGCAAATACGATCGCAAGAAACGAAAATAAAATATCATGCTGCTCTGGTAACATTTTTCCCTCTCTCCTATACCCTCAGATTAAATCCGGGTTGCGCTTCTTAACTGGCCAGAAGCGCAACCCAAACAGATAATGGTTATTGTTGTTGCTGCGCTGGAACCGGAACTCCTACCGGAGCTTTTGCAGGCTCTGCTTTACCTGTCAAACTACCTACCCAGAAGACGACAACAAACTGAGTCCAAACAAACAGAGTGTTGAAGGTTAGCATTTTACCCGCTTCACCAATCGTCAAAGTGTACGCATCAACAGAGTTATCGCGAACAACTTCCGTTACATGCCAGAACAATCTAACGGCTGAACGGATATAACCCATAAGACCCATCAACCAGGTAAAGGAAATCGCCAACAAGAAAATAGCGTATGTCCCAACCTTGGACTGCGTGCCCCACTGAATATCACCATAAGACTCTGAGTTCTTAAACATGGAGATATTGATCGCGGTACCCGCAAACAAAGTCGTAAGAGTAGTTGTAACCTGAGGCACAGAAAGTCCAACCCGCTGGTTAGCAGGAAGAGCATAACCATACACGCCCAAGAATATGATGTTAAGAGCGGCACCAACAAAGATAGCCGCAATCCAACAGTTCCCTACAGTGGCCCACGGAACAGTGATCTTCTTATTTGCCCTCTGATACAGAAGAAAACAAAGAATCGTGGTTGTGATCATCAGGTTCACCGCTGTGTTTTTCGCTGACATAACACCAAAGTGACCTATGACCGGATGCTGAGCCCCACCCATTGCCTTCAATTCGGCGGGGGTCATCACAATCGTATGCGGTGTCATCCACATCGTAAAACAACAGATCAAGAGAAGAACCATATACTTACAATACTTCATATATCGGTGCGATCCCTTGACCCTGGCCATCCCATTATGTAGATAGGAATTAGCCGCGAAGAACAGTAAGCCGATCATTACAGCCTGGATGATGAACAACCAAGCCATGATGCCACCCATGAGGGTGATACCCATCTGCTGACGGAATGCATACACTTCCTTCATCAACCAGTAACCAGCGAAAGGAAGCGGGATCAGACCAAAAATACAAATAAACATGGCGACATAACATACCCAGTCGTAATGCGCCCGTTCCTCATCCGTTTTAGCAGTGAGGAAATGGTAAGCGGCGTAAGCACCTACGATTCCACCACCAAATACGATGTTCCCAAGAATCCTGTGAACACCGACCGGATTCCAAAGCGTGGAATGGATAA
>JAESTE010000167.1 GCA_016763735.1 Nitrospinaceae bacterium
AAAGAAGAAGTCCATCGTATGGCGGAAGCAAATAAAGCTTTTGCTCATTATCGATGGTAAGCGGAGCTATAAGCTAAAATGAGCAAGCATACTGAACTTGAAAAGACTCGCAATATAGGGATCATTGCGCATATCGACGCGGGTAAAACCACAACGACCGAGAGAATCCTGTACTACACCGGTAAGAGTCATAAAATTGGTGAGGTGCATGATGGTAACGCCACCATGGACTGGATGGAGCAGGAGCAGGAGCGGGGTATTACTATTACGTCTGCGGCGACTACCTGTTTTTGGTTGGACCATCAGATCAATATCATTGATACTCCTGGTCATGTGGACTTTACTGCTGAGGTTGAGCGGTCGTTACGGGTGCTTGATGGAGCTGTTGGTGTCTTTGATGCGGTCAGTGGTGTTGAGCCGCAATCCGAAACTGTTTGGCGTCAGGCTAGTAAGTATAATGTGCCGCGAATTTGTTTCGTAAATAAGATGGACCGGGCGGGAGCGGATTTTCTGGGTTGCATTCAACAAATGAAGGACAAGCTGAATGCGAAGCGGGTGGCGATTCAACTTCCTCTGGGGGCTGAGGCTGATTTTCTTGGCATCATAGACCTTGTAGAGATGAAGGCGCACACCTATTCGGATGATAAAAACAAAGGTGAGACCTTTGATGTGGTAGATATTCCGGCTGAATATAAAGATCAGGCTGAAGAGTATCGTGAAATGCTCATCGAATCCATTTCGGATGTGGATGACAGCATTATGGAAAAATTTCTAGGTGGTGAAGAGGTTCCTTTGGATGAGATTCGTGCGGCGCTGAGAGCGGGAACGCTGGATTCGCGATTCACTCCTGTTTTGTGTGGTGCCGCCTTTAAGAATAAGGGCGTCCAGCAACTGCTTGATGCAGTTGTCGCATACCTTCCCTCCCCACAAGAGTTAAAAACCATTACCGGAACCAACCCTGATACGCAAAGTGAAGAAAGTAGAAAACTGGATGTGGGTGAACATTTTTCTGCTCTGGCGTTCAAGATTATGACAGATCCGTTTGTCGGTCAATTGGCGTTCGTGAGGGTTTATTCTGGAGAATTGGTTAGCGGTTCCTATATTTATAATTCGACGAAAAATACAAAAGAGCGTGTCGGGCGAATTTTAAGGATGCATGCCAATAAGCGTGAAGAGGTGGATTCGGTGCGTGCGGGTGACATTGCAGCAGTGATCGGATTGAAAAAGACTTATACGGGTGACACGCTTTGCGATAGGGATAATCCTATTATTCTAGAGTCTATTAGTTTTCCTGAGCCGGTTATTTCGGTGGCGATTGAGCCGAAAACCAAGGCGGAGCAAGACAAGCTTTCTGATTGTTTGGTCAAGCTTTTGCAGGAGGATCCAACATTTCGCGTTCGTGTTGATCCGGATACGAATCAAACCGTTATTTCTGGGATGGGCGAGTTGCATCTTGAGATTTTAGTTGATCGAATGCGTCGCGAGTTTTCGCTTGCCGTGGATGTTTCGAAGCCTCAAGTGGCGTTCAAGGAAACGATTACTAAGGAAGTTGAACACGAAAACAAATATATTAAACAATCGGGTGGCCGCGGTCAGTATGGTCATGTGGTGATCAAGGTTATGCCCAGGGAGCCGGGATCTGGATTCGAGTTTGTTAATAAGATTGTCGGTGGTGCCATTCCTAGAGAGTTTATTCCGGCGGTGCAAAAGGGAGTCGTCGAGTCGATGGCGCGAGGAATCCTTTGCGGGTACCCGGCGGTAGATATTTCTGTGACTTTGTTGGACGGATCTTATCATGATGTGGATTCGTCTGAGATGGCGTTTAAGATTTGTGCTTCAATGGCGTTTCAAGAAGCTTGCAAGAAGGGATCGCCGCAGATGCTGGAGCCAGTAATGGATGTAGAAGTGGTCACACCTGAGGAGTTTATGGGTGATGTGATTGGCAAGCTCAACTCTAAGCGCGGTAAGATCAAGGATCTTGCTGATCGTGCAGGGGCCAAAGTAATTCAAGCTGAGGTGCCTTTGTCGGGAATGTTTGGTTATTCAACCGATCTTCGGTCGGCGACACAGGGGCGAGCTAGTTACTCTATGGAGTTTGCTAAGTATGACGCTGTTCCAGCTTCAGTGGCGGAAGAGTTGATTGCCAAGTCTACGGGTTCTGGTGAAAGAGCGGCAGTTTAATAAATAAATAAATAATACATATTATTGGAGTGAACAGGCATGGCTAAAGAAAAATTTATACGCGATAAACCGCATTTGAATGTTGGAACGATTGGTCATGTTGATCATGGTAAGACGACTCTTACTGCGGCGATTTCACAGGTTCTGTCTAAAAAAGGGTTAGCTGAGACAGTCGCCTTTGATCAGATTGACAAAGCTCCTGAAGAGAAAGAGCGGGGAATCACCATAGCTATTGCTCATATTGAATACAATACTGAAGCTAGGCATTACGCGCATGTTGACTGTCCTGGTCATGCTGACTATGTTAAGAATATGATCACTGGTGCAGCCCAGATGGATGGAGGGGTTCTAGTGATTTCGGCTAACGATGGTCCTATGCCGCAGACTCGTGAGCACATTCTTTTGGCGCGCCAGGTTGGCGTACCTAAGCTCTGTGTATTTATGAATAAATGCGACATGGTTGATGATCCTGAGCTGCTTGATTTGGTTGAGATGGAGGTGCGTGAGTTGCTAAGTAAGTATGATTATCCTGGCGATGATGTCCCTGTCATACGCGGAAGTGCTCTGCAAGCGTTGGAAAATCCTGAAGATGAAGAAAAAAGCAAGTGTATCTGGGAGTTAATGGAAGCACTTGATACATATTTCCCGGTTCCAGATCGTCCTGTTGACAAGCCATTCTTGATGCCAATTGAAGATATTTTTAGTATTTCAGGGCGTGGAACGGTTGCGACTGGCCGTATTGAGCAGGGGGTTGTCAAGGTAGGTGAAGAAATTGAGATTGTAGGGTTTAAGGAAACAATGAAGACCACGTGTACTGGTGTTGAGATGTTCCGTAAGCTTCTCGATGAGGGGCGGGCAGGTGAGAATGTGGGAATTCTGCTTCGTGGAACCAAGCGTGAGGAAATCGAGCGGGGTCAGGTTCTGTCTAAGCCTGGATCTATCACGCCACATACAAAATTCAAAGCTGAAGTTTATATCCTGACTAAGGAAGAGGGGGGAAGACATACTCCTTTTTTCAACGGATATCGTCCGCAGTTTTATTTTAGGACGACGGATGTGACCGGCGTTGCGACTCTGCCGACAGGTGTTGAAATGGTAATGCCGGGAGATAATGTTGCGATGGAGATCACGCTTATTACGCCTGTGGCAATGGATAAAGAACTTCGCTTCGCTATCCGTGAGGGTGGTCGTACGGTTGGAGCCGGAGTTGTTGGTGAGATAATAGAATAATGAGCGATCAAAAAATACGCATTAAGCTAAAGGCCTACGATCATAAATTGTTGGATTGGTCGGTGGCGGAAATAGTCGAAACCACAAAGCGCACAGGTGCCAAAGTGGTTGGGCCCATTCCTCTGCCTACAGTTAGAAATCGATGGACAGTTTTGAGATCACCGCATGTGGATAAAAAATCTCGTGAGCAGTTTGAGATTCGTACTCACAAGCGAATAATGGAAATTCTTGAACCCACCCCGCAGACCGTGGATGCGTTGATGAAGCTGGACCTCTCCGGCGGTGTGGATATTGAAATCAAGCTTTAATATGGAATTGCGATGAGCGCGTTGCTAGGAAAAAAAGTAGGTATGACCCAGGTGTTTACGGATAAGGGCGATTGTGTTCCTGTCACCGTGGTGCATGTTGAACGATGTGTCCCTGTTTTGAAAAGAACTGCTGAAAAAGACGGGTACCAGGCGGTCATGCTGGCTTATGGAGATAGGAAAGCGAAGCACACCAATAAGCCTTTGAAGGGGTTCTACGATAAGCATAAGGTCGAGCCTGCGAAAATTCTTAAGGAGTTTCGCGATCAGGATATTGATGATGATGCGATTGGAAAGCCTATCAGTGTGGATGTTTTTAGTGAAGGCGATGAGGTTGAAGTAGTTGGTGTGACCAAGGGTAAGGGTTTCTCCGGGGTTTTCCGACGTTTCAACTATGCCGGTGCACCTGCCTCGCATGGTCATCACGAGTTATCGTGGTACGGGTTCGATCGGTATGCACACTTATCCTGGTCGAGTTTTTAAGGGGACGGGAATGCCTGGGCGTATGGGCGGTAAAGCGGTGCATCTGAAAAACTTGAAAGTTATGCGGGTGGATGTGGAAAATAATGTGCTGCTTCTCAAGGGCTCTGTGCCTGGTGCGAATGGCGGAATGCTTAGAATTTTTAATCGTAAGGGATAAACTTTTTTCATGCCTGAACTAGATGTGATTGATATAGAGAATAAAAAGGTGGGAACAGTCGAGGCGTCTGCCGATGTGTTCGCGGCCAAGGTTAACGATGGGCTGGTGCAGCGTTATGTGACCATGCAATTAGCGACTCGACGTGGTGGAAATGCGGCGACCAAGCAGAATAAGGGCGACCTTCATGGTAGTAACAAAAAACCGTGGAAGCAAAAAGGTACAGGTCGTGCTCGGGCAGGTAACACGCGTTCGCCGTTATGGCGTGGAGGTATGACGGTGTTTGGTCCTAGTCCTCGAAGCTATGCGTTTACTCTCTCTAAAAAATCCAAGAAACTGGCTCTGAAATCTGTACTTACTGATAGATTTGCGAATAAAGGCATCTCTGTTGTGGACTCTATAGTTTTGGATCAGCCGAAAACAAAAGATGCGGCGGCTATTCTGAAAAAATTAAGTCTCCCCAATAAAACATTATTCATTCTCTCTGAGAAAAATCAGAACTTTCAATTGGCGGTGCGCAATTTGCCTGAAACGAATGTTTTGCTTGTGGACGGTTTGAATGTATTCGATCTTTTGCGGCATGAGAAAATTGTTTGCACAAAAGATGCGTTGCAAAAAATTCAGGAGAGATTGAACTGATGGATATGTATAAGATTGTTAAAAAGCCATTGGTGACGGAAAAGGGCACAGTTATGCTGAGCGAGGGTAACCGGGTGACGTTTAAGGTTCATCTGGATGCGAATAAAATTGAAATTCGCGAAGCGGTGCAAAAAATATTCAGTGTCACTGTCTTGCAGGTGAATACCCAGGTCGTTCGTGGTAAGCGCAAAAGGTTTGGTAAATCGATGGGGCAGTCAAAGTCCTGGAAAAAGGCAATGGTGCAGTTGAAAGAAGGCGATAAAATTGAAATATTTGAGGGAGTTTAAGGGTTAATGCCTATCAGGAAGCTAAAACCTCGATCTCCGGGTGTTCGGTCCATGACCATTTCCGGGTTTGATGAGATAACAAAGTCGGATCCGGAAAAAAGTCTTCTTGTCTCCATTTCAAGATCGGGTGGACGCAATAACCACGGTCGGATAACAAGTAAACGGCGTGGCGGTGGACATCGTATACAGTATCGAGTTATTGATTTTAAGCGTAACAAGGATGGTATTGGAGCGAAGGTTGTCGGGATAGAATATGATCCGAATCGTTCCGCCCGCATTGCTTTGTTAGTTTATTCGGATGGTGAGAAGCGTTACATCATTGCGCCTGCTAAGTTGAGTGTGGGTGATGTTTTGATGTCGGGTGAAGATGTCGAAATTAAAAACGGTAATTGCTTACCGCTAAAAGATATCCCTGACGGAACGCTAATACATAATATAGAAATGCGACCTGGAAGAGGTGCGCAAATCGCGCGAAGTGCTGGAAACGGTGTTCAGTTGATGGCGAAAGAAGGGGAATATGTCACTCTGAAATTGAAATCAGGCGAAGTCCGTTTGATTCATAAGAATTGTCGCGCAACGATAGGTGTTGTGGGGAATTCGGATCATGAAAAAGTTTCCATCGGTAAGGCCGGGCGGGTGCGTTGGATGGGTCGCCGACCGAGAGTGCGAGCTGTGGCAATGAACCCTGTGGATCATCCTATGGGTGGTGGTGAAGGTCGGTCTTCGGGCGGGCGACATCCGTGTAGTCCCTGGGGGCAGAGCGCTAAAGGATTAAAAACAAGAAAAGTTAGTAAACCATCGAACAAATTTATTCTTAGCCGCAAGAAGAGAAGGTAAGCTTGCAGTTTTAAGGAAAATAATAAACTTGTCGAATTTTGAGGGTTAGGAATGGCACGATCGCTAAAAAAAGGTCCGTTTGTTGATTCGCATCTGATGGATCGAATTGAGGAGATGAACCGCAAGAATGAAAAGAAGATTTTCAAAACGTGGTCGCGTCGCTCCACAATCACACCAGATTTTGTCGGGCATACCATATCTGTTTACAATGGGAAAAAATTCTTCCCGGTTTTTGTTACGGAAAATATGGTGGGGCATAAGCTGGGTGAATTTTCTCCTACGCGGACCTTCAGGTCGCACGGGGGCAAAACCAAAAAAGCAGTAACCAAGTAAGCCACCAGGGTTGTCCTGGTGAAATAAAATTTATCGCAAGTTATGAGGGAACAGCCTCGCTTGTGAATTAGAGAGACTGAAAAATCATGGAAGTAAGAGCCCTGCTCAGGCATACGCGAACGGCACCTCGTAAGGCGAGGTTGGTTGCAAATTTGATTCGCGGGAAAAATGTAAATGATGCCATTAATATTTTACAGTTCACGCGTAAAAGAGCGGCAGATGTATTTCAGAAGTTGCTGAAATCTGCTATTGCCAACGCAGAAGAGAACCATAAAGTTCTCGATGTGGAAGACTTGATTGTGAAGAATGTGAGAGTCGATGAAGGGGTTACTTGGAAGCGTAATATGCCACGTGCCCGAGGTACATCGACGATGATTCAAAAAAAGACCAGCCACATCACTTTGGTGTTGGAAGAAAAAGAATCTTAAGGAGAAAAAAGTGGGTCAAAAAGTTCATCCCTATGGGTTTCGGTTGGGATTCAATAAGACATGGATTTCTAACTGGTATGCGCGTAAAGACTATTCTGCGCAGTTAATAGAAGACATTGGTCTTAGGAAATATATTTTCAAAACATTGGCGCATGCAGGAATTTCCAAAGTGGAAATCGAGAGATCTGCGAACCGAGTGCGGATCAATATACACACGGCGCGTCCTGGAATCATTATTGGTAAAAAAGGTTTGGAAGTGGATCGCCTGAAAGAGGAATTGCAGAAGGTTATGGCTGGTAAACAGGTCAACCTCAATATTAAAGAAGTGCGCCGTGCAGAATTGGATGCAACTTTGATCGGTCAGAATATTGCTCTACAATTGGAAAAGCGGGTTTCTTTTCGCCGCGCCATGAAAAAGAGTGTTGTTTCGGCGCTTCGATTCGGGGCTAAGGGGATCAAGGTTCGAGTTTCAGGGAGATTGGGTGGGGCAGAGATTGCTCGTAGTGAATGGTACCGAGAAGGTCGAGTGCCTCTGCATACTCTCAGAGCGGATATTGATTATGGAACGGCTGTCTCCAATACCACTTTTGGAATCATTGGTGTGAAGGTTTGGGTTTATAAGGGGGAACTTCTCCCTGATAAGAAAATTGAAAGGCCGGAAGGCTTTGGATCGCGACCTGCACCATCAGCAAAATCGGCTAAAAAATAAGAAAAAAAGTAAAATCGTTTATTTGGAGATAATGCATCATGTTGATGCCCAAAAGGGTTAAGTATAGAAAACGCCATAAAGGCAGAATGCGTGGAACGGCTTATCGTGGCGGATCGCTGAGTTTTGGTACCTTTGGCCTGCAGGCTTTGGAGTGTGGGCGTATCACCAACCGGCAGATTGAGGCGGCGCGAATTGCAATGACACGCCATGTTAAGCGTGGTGGAAAAATCTGGCTTAGAATTTTTCCGGACAAGCCGGTTTCGAAGAAGCCGCTGGAAACCAGAATGGGTAAGGGTAAAGGTAATCCGGAATTTTGGGTGGCGGTTGTTAAGCCTGGGCGTATGCTCTATGAAATGGAAGGTGTCCCTGAGCCTGTTGCAAAAGAGGCATTTCGTCTTGCGGCTCATAAGCTGTCGGTGGCAACCCGATTTGTTGCGAAATAATTGAACGGAAAATAGGTAATGAAAGCACAAGAGATTAGAGATCTTTCGGATAAAGAGCAGCGGGATAAGGTGACGGACCTAGGTCAGGAAATTTTCAACCTCAGATTCCAGTTGGCGACAGGGAAAATTGAAAATCCCAGCCGCTTGAAAAGTCTTCGTCGGGATGTCGCGAGAATTAAAACCATACAGCAGGAAGCGAAGGGTGATTCCCCGCAACCTGTAAAAGAAACAACTGAAGAAAAAAAATAACGTAATTAGGGTGGAAAGCTATCGCCTGGTAATTAACTAATAGGAAATTCCTTTGGAAAAGACTACAAAAAGAAAAGCTCTGCAAGGCTTAGTTGTCAGTAATAAGATGAATAAGACCGTGGTCGTGCAGGTGGAGCGCAAGTTTGCCCACCCTAAGTTTAAGAAGGTGGTTAAAAGCACTCGTAAATACAATGCGCATGATGAAAATAATGAATGCAACCCTGGAGACTTTGTCAGCATTGGCGAGACGCGGCCGTTGAGTAAAACCAAGCGTTGGCGGTTGCTGGAGATTATTAAAAAAGGTGTAGTTGAAGAAGGTAAAGCGTCATGATTCAGTTGAGAACCGTTTTAGAGGTAGCAGATAATTCTGGGGCGAAAGTCGTCCAGTGTATTAAGGTGCTGGGTGGGTCGCGCCGCCGCTATGCGCGGATTGGTGATGTGATCGTTGTTGCTGTTAAAGAAGTGGATCCGCAGAGTACTTTGAAAAAGGGTGAGGTAAAAAAAGCAGTAGTAGTTCGCACCCGTAAAGAAATGCGCAGGTCCAATGGAACTTATATCAAGTTTGATAGTAACGCGGCGGTTCTGATTGGCGATGGAAAAGACCCGGTAGGCACACGAATTTTTGGGCCTGTTGGAAGGGAATTGCGTGCCAAGAAATATATGAAAATCCTATCGCTTGCGCCGGAGGTGCTGTAGTGAAAAAAGCATCCTATAAATTGCATCTGAAGAAAGACGATATCGTTCAGGTTATTGCGGGAAAAGAAAAAGGCAAAAAGGGAAAGATTCTTGCTATCTTTCCGGCGCGGGAACGGCTGTCTGTTGAGAGGTTGAATATGGTCAAACGTCACACGAAGGGTGATGGGAAAACCAAGCAATCGGCTATCGTGGAAAAAGAGGGGACAATCCATATTTCCAATGTTTTGCTGGTAAGTGATAAGGTTGGAAAAGGTGTTCGGACAAAATTAAAAAAACTAGCCGATGGCAAGCGGGTTCGCGTTTGTTCGAAGACTGGTGATGTGTTGGATAAGGTATAAAAATGCCCAATTTTAAAAAAGTTTATAACGAAAAGCATAAAGCGGCTATCCAGAAAGATCTTGGTTTGGCGAATGTGATGGAAATTCCCAAGATGGAAAAGATCACCATTAACATGGGGCTGGGTGAAGCGTTGCAGAATTCCAAGCTGATAGAGTCGGGAGTCGAGCAATTGAAGATTATTTCAGGTCAGATGCCGGTGGTGACAAAGGCTAAAAAATCCATCTCCAACTTTAAGTTGCGAGAAGGGGTTCCGATTGGTGTGAAAGTGACTATGCGCGGCAACCGGATGTATGAGTTTTGGGAGAGGCTGGTTTGTTTTGCGCTTCCCAGGGTACGCGATTTTAAAGGATTGCCGCCGAAAGCGTTTGACGGGCGCGGTAATTATACGATTGGATTGAAAGAGCAGTTGATTTTTCCTGAAATCGATTTCGATAAGATTGAGAAGATCAAAGGAATGAATATTACAATCACAACCTCTGCTAAAAATGATGAACAGGGTAGATGTTTGCTGACTCATATGGGGCTTCCCCTAAGAAAGTAAGGTATGGCAAGAAAATCATTAGTTGCAAAACAAAAAAGAGTGCCAAAATTTACAGTGCGCGGATACAGCCGATGTAACATCTGTGGGCGACCACGGGCTTTCCTTAGAAAATTCGGAATGTGTCGCATTTGTTTTCGTGAGCGGGCATTGCGTGGTGAAATTCCAGGTGTGACGAAGTCCAGCTGGTAGTCGATTCTGGTGAGTGTTTTTTTCTCATCGCGATTTTTTTTTAGATAAAAATTATACTCTGCCAACGTGCGGCGGGGTTGTTGAGTTAATTT
>JAESTE010000168.1 GCA_016763735.1 Nitrospinaceae bacterium
ACTGCTTTCTGCTGTCAACCATTTCTCATAGTTGTCGGGGTGCAAGATAACCGGCATCCGCGAATGCAAGGGGGATAATGTTTTGTTCGCTTCTGTCGTGATGATCGTATAGGTGTTGAGTGGATCGTCTCCAGAATCCCATGTTGACCATAGCCCTGCAAATGCCAACAGGCCTTGAATTTTTGGCCTAATATAATAAGGGTGTTTTCCCTTCCACTCGATAAACCCGTCTGCGGGAATCAGGCAACGCTGGTTTTTAAATGACTCCCGGAAACTGGGTTTTTCATGGAGTGTTTCGGAACGGGCATTGATAAGTTTGCTGCCCATTTGCGCATCTTTGGACCAGGAAGGGATCAGCCCCCACTTCATCCCTGTCAATTGCAACCCATCTGATGATTTGGTAACCACCGCAGATATTTGACTTGGGGCGATATTAAAACTGGGGAAGTATTTAAGACTCATTCGAACAGGCTTAAAATGCGACTCGATAGTTTTAATGGATTTTGTAAGCGTATATCTTCCGCACATTTTTTAAGTAGTCCCAGGTTAAAGCATTAAAAGAACTAATGTTTAGTGTAGTATATTTAAAGCAAAACCTAATTTCCAATTCAAAAAACTAAAAAATTAAACCAAATATATGAAAACGATCAAGAAAGTTCACTCTGGAATATTTCGTGATGGTGGAGCAGGTGCTTATGCGAAACGCCGATATCGCGATAGACGAAATAAGTTGATGGAAAAGGAAAACTCGTTGATGGTCATTACGGGGGTTCCTTATGGGCCGGGAGGAAAAACCGTTTGGGCCTACACCCATAGTCCGACCTACCAGGAACCGTCAATAATGTATTTGACCGGCATCAATCAGAATAATGTCGTTTTGTTGCTGGACCCTAAATCCAAAGTTTCAACTGAGATTCTTTTTGTGGGCCGTAAAGATCGAATCATGGAATTCTGGGAAGGGGTGCGGTTTGGAGTTGGAGATAAAGAGAGTTTGAAGGAGGTTCAATCTATCACGGGTATAAAAGATGTGCGTGATATTGAAGAACTCAAAGATGTTATTGAGGAAAGGTTTTTAAAGAATAAAAAAAGGTCGCTGGCAACATTCTGGTATGAGGGACTACGAAAAGAAAAAAAAACCAGTATTACTACCGACCACAATTATGATTTTAAGCAAAAGCTGGCAGGTTGGTTGCGGCAATGGAAAGCGCCGAAAGATGCCTTGAAAAATATAATGCCAAACCATTTCGAGCTACGCCTGCCTCTGGATAAATATGATATTGCAAATGCTAGGAAAGCTCAGGAAATCACCGGCGCAGGATTCAAGGCGATGTTAAAAAACTTTGGCAATTTAAAAAACGAATGTCAGGTTCAGGGTTTTGTAGAAGGACAAATGTTAATGAATTCTCCTTATGGTCTCAGTTACCCCAGCATTGTAGCTTCCGGGACCAATGCGACCATCCTTCACTATATGAAAAATGATGATCCTATTGCAAAAGGTGAAATGATGCTGATGGACTTTGGTATCCGCTGGATGACCATGCACGCGGATATTACGAGAAGCTTTCCCGTTTCAGGAAAGTTTAATCCGATGCAGAAAATGCTTTATGAAATTGTGTTGAAGGGGCAACGGGAAGTGGAGAAGGCTGCGCGAGCTGGGGTAACGGTAGAAGAACTGAATGAAGTGTGTTGGGCTGTCGTTAATGATGGACTGGAAAAGAAGTTCGTCGCGGCTGGGGGCAAGTATAAATTGCGTTATAAGGAAAGGCCGCATGGTGTCAGCCATTTGATGGGGGAGCAGGAACACGATGGCGACCCGTTCCGAAACTATGCAAAGCAACCTATGGAACCGGGTTGGATGATTAGCAATGAGCCCGGACTATATGGGAAATTCAAAATTCGATTAGACGGAAAAACTTATGATGAGACGATCGGGATTCGAATCGAAGACAATTTGGTTATGACTCAGAAAGGCTGTATGAACCTGTCGAGTATTATTCCAAAAAGTGTGAGAGAAATTGAAAAATTGATGAAGGGATGACTAGAGTTCTTTTAAGGCGTTGAGAACTTCTTCAATGTGATTTTTTACTTTAACTTTTACGAATATTTTTCGAACTGTTCCGGTTTTGTCGATTATAAAAGTGGATCGTACAATTCCCATAAAAGTTTTTCCATAAAGCTTTTTTTCCTGCCAGACACCATATTTCTGCACAACTTTTTTGTCTATATCTGCAAGTAGTGTGAAAGGCAGGTCATATTTCTCAATAAACTTCTGGTGTCTTTCCTGCGAATCGATGCTGACACCGAGTATGATTGTGCTTTTGAAACTCTTCTGTTGGTCTCTGAAATCGCAAGCTTGGGTGGTGCAACCCGGCGTCATATCTTTCGGATAAAAATAAAGGACAATGTTTTTTTTACCCTTAAAAGAACTGAGTTTGACCTTTTTCCCATCCTGATCCAGCGCGGTAAAGTCGGGTGCCTTGTTTCCTTCTTTTATTTCTTTAGTAGCCATAAAATTTATTAACTCGGCAGTTTTGCCAGAAGTTCTTCAATGTTTTTTTTAAGGTTGTTAAGGGTCTCCAGCAACTGTTCCTTTTTTCTACGGTCTCCACTTCTATTGAAGACCATTCGCGTATCACCCAACAAGCTTAGAATTTGACTGTGAAGACTTCCCGTAGGCGTTTTTCCCTCACTGCATAAATTTTCAAAGGTGGAGATAAGGCGTTGGAGTTTGCCGTCAATTTGGAGTCCTAAAAGGGATTCTGACCTTAGAGATTGGGTTTTCTCCAGATAGCCCCAAATTCCGCCTTTATCCTGGATAATGCCCTGACTGCTTTGTAGCTCTTGCAATCCATCTGTGCAAATATCTGCTGCTAAGGCGGTATTCCCCGAAGTCAGGAGCAATGTGTATAGTGCCAAAACAAGAAGATTTCTTAAGCCTTTTGATATTGAACTACGCATAAGCCATCGCCGTTTGAGGGTGTCTAATAAATGGAAACGCATTTATTAGACTAGACGAAAAGGGTAAAGTCAAACAAACTTTTTGCAGTGGGGTTTAATGGTTTTCCTGTCGTATTCGAGGTATGGGAAAGGTGCTCGAACTGAGCGCAAACACGCTTAATTCATTAAACTCTGAAACCCTTTGAGTCCCCGTAATTTTTCAAATACAGGATCTGCTGCAATCATGTACTTTGCATTAGGATTCAATTTGAGGGCTAAGTCAACGTTCCTCAGCCCGTCCCCGAGGTCACCTTTCATCACGTAGGCCCTGGCAAGAAGCAGGCGATGTGAGAGAATATTTTCGTGGTTAGGATGGATTATGAGTAATCTTTCAAGAATAGAAATTGCCCGGTTGTATTTTTTGTTTTGATAATTGGCAGTTGCCGTGTTTAGAAGAGCGGCAAGGTTTGAGGGTTCCATCCGCAGTACCAGAGAGTAAATCCCTAATGCTCTCTGATGCATTCCAAAGTGTGCAAATATTTCGCCTTTTCGATTCAAAGAGTTTACTGGGTTGATGAACAATTCGTTCGGGTTTAACGGCAATTTGTCAATGGGTGTACTGAGGTCAGGGAATTCTTTTAAGGAGGTTTTGGCGATGCCCTGAGGGTCTCCCAGTTCTTTAGCTTTTTCATAGTGCTCTTTGGCAGTTTTCATCTTACCGCGGAGAACAGCTATGTCTCCCCACTCTTGATAGCTTCTACTTTTTAAAAGATCTTTGCCGTTGGGAGATTCGATTAATCGGAGCAAGGCTTTTTCTGCTTTATCCAGTCTTAAAAATAAACTGTACATGCCGACAAGAATTTCCTGAGTCTTCAGGTCATCAGGATTTAGTTTGGCGGCGGTTTCAATTTCAATGAGCGCCAGACCGTATTCTTTGTTTTGGTAAAGGGATTTTGAAAGACTTAAATGATATTTCTGCGGGTCAATTTTTTTTGGCAGTTTTTCTGTCTGGTTTTTGAACACATAGTCCCTTAATAATTTAGCCGACTCTACTTTGGGGTGTTGTAATCCCATTTCGAGCACTTTATTCACATATGTTTTAGAAAGTTCGCCTTTGTCCTGGGTGGCATACAAGTACGCAAGTTGATATGCGGCCTCAATGTTTTTATCATTAATGGAGAGAGCCTTTTTGAATGATTTTTCTGCTTCATCATTGTTGTTCTGGTAAATAAAAATCATTCCCTTCTCATAAGGATAGGATGAATTTTTTTGGTCCAGATTTTCAGCTTGAGTGAGTTCTTTTAAAGCTTCCAGAGGATTGCCCATGGCCATTAAAGTTTGTGCATATTCATAGTGTGCCAGAGGATTCCTGTGATGCTGTTGAGCCGCTATGATGCAGGCTCTGTCCGAAATTTTTGCGTTTCCAAGTTTTCGATGGATTTGACAGAAGGCAAAATGCAAAGCCGGGTGCTGACGCTCCATCTTAAATGCGATCAATAAACTTTCTAGCGATTCTTTAGCCAGACCTTTTTCGTGAAGGACAAAGGCTTTGAGGATGACCGGTGAAGCTTCTTTAGGGAGTTCTTCTATTTTTTTATTTAACAACGCAAGGGCCGCGTCCAAATTTTTCTGATTGACCAGGTTTTGTACCTCTTTGTAATCAGCGTCGTTTCTTTCGTCTGATACCGAAAGGTCCCAATGGGCTATGTCGGGAGTGGGATAAGTAGCCGAAACCGGGGTTGTGAAAAGGATGTTAAATGAAAGAAAAGAAACAAGTAAAATGAAAATTGCCATATTAGTTTTGCGACCTTTAATTTGTTAATGTTTGTCAGTATAAATTCGAACCGCACGTGTGGCTTTTCGGGAACGGGATTTTTTATTGCCGCTGAAGGTGTCTCCTGTGTTGAATACTATCCCAATGGCATTATGCATTCCATTTTCATTGGCGGACCATAATGAACCGCTACCATTTTTTCCGAATAACGGGTCGGTATGAATTTTCATTTCCCGCCCCACTTGTGAGCCGTTTGTTTTGCTAGATTCAAATAATGATCTCAATTCCTCTTTTGTTGGAAGTTGCCAGTCGAAGTAATTGGCGAAACCCACTGCATTTAATTCTTTTACATAGTCTTTGGCTTCATGCCAGTTGAGCCAATGCCCTGAATGTAAATAGGAGTCATTTTTCATCCACATCAATCCGGTTTTAGAGTCCGAAATTGTACCATCTCCATTATCTGTGTAGCGTTTGTCTTGCGATTGGATGGTTTCTGCTCTAACACTTTCGAGCCCTCCCAATAGAGATGCGATAGTTAAGCTGACTGCAAATATTACAAATTTCATTTTAGTGGGTTCCTGAAATTATATGCCGGACATTTTTTCTTTGAGGAGTTTATTCACAACACCCGGGTTGGCTTTTCCCTTGCTGGCCTTCATAACCTGGCCCACCAGAAAACCCAGAACCTTATCCTTGCCATTTTTATATTCTTCCACTTGGCTCAGGTTGGCTTGCAGAACTCCTTCGACCATCTCGTCAATGGCTTTGTCATCGGTAATTTGTTTAAGTCCTTTTTCTTCAACGATAGCTATTGGTTCTTTTTGCGTTTGGTACATTTCTTCAAAAACTGTTTTGGCGATGTTGCCACTGATAACTCCATCGTCAATAAGCTTGAGTAAATTTACCAGAGCATCGGGGGAAACAGGACATTCGCTTATATCTTGATGGTTTTTATTTAATTCCCGCAATAAATCTCCCATAATCCAGTTGCTTATGATTTTTGGTTTGGAAAATAGAGAAGCGCATTTTTCGAAATAATCAGCGAGCGATCGGGATGATGTCAGTACTCCAGCATCGTATTCAGGCAGGCCATACTCTGTTGCAAATCGTTTGCGTTTTTGCTCTGGTAATTCCGGGATAGTTTTTCGGATTTCATCGACCCAAGCTTCATCGACAATGATCGGTACCAGATCAGGATCTGGAAAATAACGGTAGTCGTGCGCTTCTTCTTTGCTACGCATCGAAAAAGTTTCGCCACGATCGGCATCGTATAACCGGGTTTCCTGAATTACCTTGTCGCCCTGCTCCAGAACACGGGTTTGCCGGTCGACTTCATACTCTATTGCTTTTTGGACAAACTTGAAGGAATTCAGATTTTTCAACTCAGTGCGTGTGCCTAATTCTTTTTGTCCTTCAGGACGTAGGGAAATGTTGGCATCGCAACGCAGGCTTCCCTCTTCCATATTGCAGTCACTGACCTGGGTGTACTCCAAAATTGCTTTCAATTCCCCAAGGTATGCGCGTGCTTCTTCTGGAGATCTGAGGTCAGGCTCGCTAACCACCTCGCAAAGGGGGACTCCTGTACGATTGAAGTCGACATAGCTTTTCCCCGGGCTTCCAAGATTTTCTCCATGGATTAACTTGCCAGCATCTTCTTCCATGTGGATGCGGGTCAATCCGATTCTTTTTTTAGTTCCGTTGAGATAAATATTGATATGTCCGTTAACTCCCAAGGGTTCCTCAAACTGTGATATCTGATAACCTTTTGGCAGGTCAGGATAGAAATAATTTTTTCGTGCAAAACGGTTCATCGGAGCAACCGTACAATGGGTAGCCAGACAGGCTTTCATAGACGATTCGAGAAACTGTTTGTTCAAAACAGGAAGTACGCCCGGCATCCCCAAACATATTGGGCAAGTATTGGTATTTGGAGGTTTGCCGAACTCTGTGGAGCAGGAGCAGAAAATTTTTGTTTTCGTATTGATCTGGACATGAACTTCCAGTCCAATCACGGTTTCATATTTCATAGTAAGATCATCATTATGTATTAAGGATTTTTATCACTCGCACCGGTGCGCGTCAACCTTTGTCGTCAATGCGCTGTAAATCCACCATCCACAGGCAGCACGGTTCCTGTTATGAAAGAAGATTCATCGCTTGCCAGAAACAGGCATGCGCTGGCAACATCTTCCGGCTTTCCAAACCAGCCTATAGGGTATTCTTTGCTCCATTCTTGCATCAGAGCGGCATCTTTCATCAAGTCTGCTGTCATATCTGTTTCAATCAATCCCGGGCAAATAGAATTGGAACGAATTCCATAAGTGCCATATTCAACGGCTATAGAACGGCTGAACTGATTCAAGGCTCCCTTGGAAACATTATAAGCTGCCACTCCCGGAACAGCGATAAGACCGAGGATGGAGCTGATATGAACGATGCTTCCGCTTTTCTGAGCCATCATTATCGGTAAGACTCGGCGTGTAAGCTGAAAAACGGATCGGATATTTATATCCATCATTCCGTCCCACTGCGAGTCAGAAATCTCGTGCAAAGGCGCACCGTTAAAAAGCCCGGCACTGTTTACTAAGATATCAATGCCTTTAAAATTATTCAGAGTTTTATTGATAAGCTTATCCAGGTCATCATTATGGGTCATATCACCTTGAACTATAAGGACCGAGTCACCCAACTCGTCTGCCGCCGAAACCAGCTTTTCCTTTCGGCGGCCGAATAAAATCACCTTAGCCCCTTCTTTACAGAAGGCGCGCGCGGTGGCTAAACCGATTCCAGAGCCACCTCCTGTGATGATCGCTGTTTTATCTTTTAATCGCATTCTTCGTATTTTAAATTAGAGTGAACAATAATGTATAATAACTTATCACTTTGATAGGTAGTGCATGTCACATTTCTCGATCAATTTTGTTTTGCCGATTCAGTCAAGGTTATCCTGGTCGGAAGGTTACTAATTATGAAATACGTTTATTTTGGGTTTGGCGGTTTTATCGGTTTCATTTGTGGTGTTGCCATTAACCTTATTTTTTATTTGCTGGACCAGTCCGGGGTAAAATTTGCCGCCTATCTTATCAAAACCTTCGGATTTTTTGGGGAATATATTCTTAAGTTGATCGATGCGTTACCCATACTGGGGGCCGTGTTAGGAATTATTTTGATAAAATATCTATTTGGCCGTGAATTTGAAGAAGGGCGTGATAGATAAAGGAGTTTTGCAAGGGTGAAATAGGGTTCCTTGCCGGAGCGGGTTAGTGTTAAAATAGGCATAGAGATTATTCTTTAAGGAATGTGAATGAATAAAAAATTCAATGAAAATATACTTAAAGCCATGGAAGGGGCTCAGGAAGCGGTTAAGGTTTGCAAGCAAGCCATGATCGATGCCAACGATGAAAGTTGCCGTGCCATGTATTCTGCAATCCTGAAAGATTGCGAAAAGCATATTCAAATGCTTAAAGGGGAAATTGAGCTGCACAAAGTCCAGAAGAAATGGGAAGAGTAAATGCGTATTCTGATCGTTGAAGATGAAAAAAAAGTTGCCGCGTTTATAAAAAAAGGTTTGGAAGAAGAAACCTATGCGGTGGATATCGCCAGTGATGGAGAAGAAGGACTGCACCTCGGAGAACAAAACCCGTATGACCTGATCATACTCGATTTGATGCTCCCTAAAATTAACGGGTTGGATATTCTTTCCCGCTTGAGGTCGCAGAAAATTGATACTCCCATTTTGCTTCTTACGGCAAAAGATTCTGTTGACGATAAAGTCGAAGGGTTGAATCAGGGGGCCGATGATTATCTGACCAAGCCTTTTGCTTTTTCCGAGCTTCTTGCAAGAATCCGTGTGCTGTTGCGAAGAGGAAAAGCCGAAACCAAGACCACATTGGAGATTGCAGATCTGACTCTTAACCTGGTCAGTCATAAAGTAAATCGAGGGAATGAAGAAATCGAGTTAACGGGAAAAGAATACAGTCTGCTGGAATACTTTATGCGCAATCAGGAAAAGGTACTGACGCGAACCATGATTGCCGAACATGTTTGGGACTATAATTTTGATACTTTTACAAATGTTATTGATGTTTATGTCAATCACCTTAGAAAGAAGATTGATAAGAATTTTCCCGCCAAGCTCTTACATACGTTACGAGGGGTTGGATATGTGATGAAAGTATAATCATGGCTTTCAAATCCATTCGCTCCAGGCTGACTGCCTGGTATGTCATGTTGCTTGCCATTATTCTGATTTTATTCAGCGTTCTCCTTAATTATTTTCTCGCCAAACGTCTTCATGAAAGTGTAGATAATTCCCTGACCGTTTCCGCTACGGTCGTTGCGACTTCAGCAACCATGAGGTTGAGCAATTCGCCCTTGCCAGGGCTGAATCAACTCTTCGAACAGTTTATGAGCCAGGGAAATCTTAATAAGTTTTATCGGATTTATGATGGGTCGGGTAATGTCGGTTCCCGCTCTAAAAATATCAGCGCTTCGCAGTTCCCCTTGTCACAAGCCGCCTATGCCGATGCTCTGGAAGGGAAGAACAGTTATGAAACCTTCAGAGTAGGAGGGAAGCACCCGATACGCGTAATCACCATGCCGGTTCTTCTCGAAGGAAAACTGATCAATCTGGTTCAGGTGGGTACTTCTCTGGAAGCGGTTCAGGAAACTCTGAGGAATTTAAAAATATTTTTATTTGCAGCGGTTCCTTCTGTTTTAATTTTTGCGGCGTTGTTCGCAAGGTTTATGGCGAGGCGAGCTTTGAAACCTATTTCCAGAATCATTGATACGGCGAGGGAGATCGGTCAGGGGCAAGAGTTGAGTAAACGTATACCCGTGCTGAAAATAAAAGATGAGCTGGGGCAATTGGCGTTGACGTTTAACGAAATGATGAACCGACTGGAAAATTCGTTTGCTCAAATGCGTCAATTCAGTAGCGATGCGTCTCATGAACTCAGAACACCCCTCACCGTATTGAAAGGTCAGAATGAACTTATATTGAGCAAACAAAGAAAACCGGAAGAATATCAGGAAGTCATCTCCAGTAATCTGGAAGAGATCAATTATATGTCGAAAGTGTTGGAGGACCTCTTTGTGCTTTCCAAGTCCGATGAAAATCAAGTCAATCTCGATTGCAAACCGGTTGACCTGAGAGCCTTGGTGGAAGAAATCTGTAAGCATGCGGAAGTTCTAGCCGAAGAAAAGAATATAAAAATTGTAATTGCTTTTTTGGAGCCGACTGAGATCAAGGGTGATGAGGTGCGGTTGCGGCAAATGGTTTGGAATGTTTTGCAGAATGGAATCAAATACACGCAACGTGGTGGAGAATTAAAAATATCACTACAAAACGAAGGCGAGTTTGTATTGTTGACTATTCAGGATACGGGGATAGGAATTCCTGAAGAAGATTTGCCCCTAATCTTTAACCGTTTTTACCGGGTTGATAAAGCTCGTACCCGGGATGAAGGCGGTAGCGGATTGGGACTGAGCATTTGCAGGCAGATTGCCGAAGCGCATAAAGGAAAAATTGAAGTTGGAAGTAAGCTGGGAGTAGGAACCCGGTTTAAAATACGCCTGCCAAATTCAGCTTGTTAGGAAAAAGAGAGCCGACTAGAGTCAAAGGCTAATTTCAAACCAGAAGCTTTATGGTTACTGATCTATTGCTTGGTTCGCCCGCTGGCCTCACGCCGAGTGATGGAGCTGGATGATGACGTTTTTCACTTGCGTGTAATTTTCGAGGGCGTGGATGCCCATTTCCCTACCAAAGCCACTTCTCTTATAACCGCCGAATGGGGCTGCAGCATCAAAGATGTTGTGACAGTTTACCCATACTGTTCCCGCTTTGAGGCCTTTCGCCACTTATGGGCCTTGTTAATATCTTTTGTCCAAACACTTGCGGCGAGACCATATTCCGTATCGTTACCTTGGGCGATAACGGCATCAAGGTCTTCAAAAGGTGCGGCGACGACCACAGGACCAAAAATTTCTTCTGTCACAATTGTCATATCCTGTTTTATGTTATCAAATACAGTAGGTTCCACATAGTAACCCGACTGTATACTTCCAGCTTTGCCGCCTGTTAAAATCCGAGCGCCTGCCTGCTCGCCGGAGCGAATATAGTTCATCACTTTTTCCTGTTGTTCCCGGGAAACCAGAGGCCCCATGGTGGTGTCGGCGCACATCCCCGGTCCTACCCTGATATTTTTGGCCTCTTCCGTAACCCGCCCCATAACTTCTTCGTACACGTCCTGATGTATCAACAATCGCGAACCTGCAGTACAGACTTGACCTTGATTGAAGAATATGGCCCCGGCAACTCCCTGTGCGGCAATGTCGAGATCAGCATCAGGGAAAACAATGCTGGGAGATTTGCCTCCGAGTTCCAGCGACACCCTTTTTAAATTTCCAGAGGAGGCTTTAATAATTTGGTGTCCCACTTCGGTGCTTCCCGTGAAAGCAACTTTGTCGACATCCATATGTTCTGCCAAAGCCGCACCTGCATCACCGAATCCGCTGATGATGTTGACCACTCCATCAGGAAAACCAGCCTCGCTAAACAGATCTGCAAGGTGAAGTACTGAAAGCGGGGTCTGCTCTGCTGGTTTTAATACCACGCAATTGCCTGCAGCGAGGGCGACACCCATTTTCCAAGCGGCCATCAATAAAGGAAAGTTCCATGGGATGATTTGCCCAACAACTCCCATTGGTTCGCGTAATGTGAAATCTAAAAACTCAGCATTGGGTGCATAAGGAACGCTGATATCGATGGTCTCGCCATGAATTTTGGTCGCCATGCCGGCGTAATAGCGGAAGTGGTCAATGACCAGAGCAACGTCAACTGCGCGTGCGATAGTGAGAGGCTTGCCATTATCCAGAGTTTCAAGCTGCGCAAACTCTTCGGCTCGCGCTTCAATTAGATCGGCCAATTTCCAAATCAGTTTCCCGCGTTCCGATACGGTTAGTTTCCTCCACGGCCCATTTTCGAAGGCATTTCGTGCTGCCTCGACGGCGCGATTGATATCTTCCTTCCCTCCTTTGGGAACACGAGTGAGGACTGTGTTCGTGGAGGGATCAAGGACTTCAAATGTTTCACCGCTGGCTGCATCGACACGTTTGCCATTGATCAATAATTTCTGCGATTTCGCAAGAAAATCTTTAACGGGTGAAATCGGTTCGGGAACAGTTACCGCATCCATGACTATCTCCTGATTATAAATTTCCGAATATTGTCGTAGAGTTTGTTACTTATTTGTTGGTACCCTAATTATCATCCTAGCCAACAAAAAAATAAAGGATTTTTCCTCTTACAGGGGAGGGAAAATTAGTAAAGCACGGGTTAAGGGTTTGGTGACCCCTTTGACTTTATGGGTATTAGCAGATATTACGCCGAATGGTAACCTATGGCCAGCGGCCGCTTCGCTATTGGATCCATACGAGAGAGCGATATATCCAGGCTTTATCGCCGGTGCTGTCTTCTATATGTACCCAGTTTTTATCTATTTTCAGGACTTTCATAGCGAAAAATTTATCTACGGGAGCCCAAGCCACTTTTGGGAATTTTGTGCCGGGGCCTTCGCGTAAATTGGTTTTGTTGTTTTTAATGACAGCGCATTTATATTTTTGAGTGGTGAGAGGAGCATGTACCCAATAGATATCGCCATCAACATCTTGAATCCGCTTCCAGGCACCTTTTACGCCTAACTGTTTGAATGGCATATATTTGAAAACCTCCCATAGCTTTTCATGGTTGGTTCCTGGTCCCTTTCTTAAATTAGCCCTTTCATTTTTTATGCATAAGGCTTCCGAATATTGTGGCGTGACGATTGATATAGTGACGCACAGCAGGAGCAGGGTTGGTAGAAAGGAAAGTTTTGTTTTGAAACGATTCATAATAAATGGGAGTATTAAGTAATTAAAGATCAGTATTGGGGAAGGCTTCCCCGATTGCGTTATCTTCATTTTGCATTATCTTCATTTAGCATAACAAAAAACATATTCTACATCTTCTTTTTATTTTCTGGTTTTACGGGCTTGATACAAATACTGACAATTTTACAGCTGATTTTAATATTGGCGATCATCATTTATTTGACCGTTAATATTATTTATCTGGTGCGATTGCCACCTGCGCGAAAGCCTGTGGTTGACCCGCCACGAATCTCGGTATGTGTTCCAGCCCGAAATGAAGAACGCGGTATTCGGGCATGTTTGCAATCCTTATTGAGTCAAGACTACCCGGATTTTGAAGTGATTGCGGTTGACGACCATTCTTCTGATCGTACCGGGCAAATTATGCGTGACTTGGAAAGAGAAAATTCTCGTTTGAAGGTGTTGCAAGGGCAAGACCTGCCCGAAGGCTGGCTGGGAAAGCCATTTGCTCTGAATCAAGCTTTTAAAATAGCGCGAGGAGAATATCTGCTATTTACCGATGCCGATCCGGTTTTCGAATGCCATGCGCTGAATACCGCAGTTGTCGCCATGCGTGATCGGGAATTAGATGTGTTGACACTAATGCCGCAAGCTGAGTTCGGTTCGTTTTGGGAACGGGCGGTGCAGCCGGTTATATTTGGATTCATAGCTTCATTGACGCGTTTTAAAAACGTCAATGACCAGGATCATGAAAGCGCGATGGGATTCGGCGCGTTCCTGATGTTTCGCCGTAGTGCCTATGAAAAAATTGGCGGACACGAAGCGGGGAAAGCCGATGTGCTGGAGGATGTGCTGATAGCGAAACGTGCCAAGAAGGCTGGGCTCAAATTGCTTGTCGCAGATGCGAAACAGTTGTTTTCCATTCGAATGTATTTTGGTCTCAAAGAGATATGGATAGGTTGGCGAAAGAATATGTTTCTTGCCATGAAACGGTCTGTGCTGCTCGCAGTCTGGCATATTTCCATGGTTCTAGGTTTTTTGTTAACTCCGTATATTATTTTAGCCCTGAATATATTTTTACAAACAGGGTGGTTGTGGATCGGAATAGCTTTGGCAGGGGTTGTTATGGTCACGGCGGCGGCATATAAAACCTGTGATGAGTTGGGACTGCACCGAAACACTGCAGCTTTATTCCCGATCGGTGCGATTGTCATGGCGGCTATTATGCTAAATTCCATGTTTTATACTCTCGTACGCAAAAAAACCGAATGGCGGGGCAGAATATATCCAGCTTAACAGGGCAGGCCCTGTAGCCAATAGATCTATACCCAAAAAGAAATCTATTACTTTTTAGCTTCTAGAAATGGTTATGCAGGGATAGTAAAAATA
>JAESTE010000169.1 GCA_016763735.1 Nitrospinaceae bacterium
AAATCATTGGCGGACTATTTTTCTTGAACCTTTTTTTCAATTTGTCCTTCGCGAACCAGAGGTAGTGGATTGAATCCACTTGGGTCGATAGGGCAGACCGAACCCACGCAGTTTCCTTGTTGCAGTTTTTTGCGAACAAAGATTAAAAACCCGGTCCAGCATAAACCGGGAAGAATCACCAAAGCAGCCATCCACAGGGCCACCTGATTGGATGTGAGACCCAGCCCATCGACAGCAAAGCCGACTCCCCAGTTGCTGATCCCCATCACCAATGTCATAACGGCAAGCTCAAAACTGAAGACTCTACCCAGATAGCGATCTGGAGTGGATAAATGAATCAATGCCGAACTGAATACCCAGATGATAGAACCGAACAACGTTGCCGCCGCCACACCAAAAGATAACGTCCACAGGTTTTCGGAGTTGGCTATGAATAGATAGGATGTCGCCTTTAGAAAAAAACTGGCGGCAATCGACCAATGCAATACCGTTGCGGTTTCGCCAAAGAGTCGTTTTACTAGTAATGGGCCTAATGCGGCACCCAGACCGCGCGCAGAATAGAGAATTCCAATCCCCAACGACAGCATGGCAGGCTTTGAAAGCACCTGGCTGGCCATCAAAGGAATAAGCGTCATTATTCCACCTGCCACGGCCAGGCCGGATTTTAATAAGCTCAAAACCAGAACCATCGGTTCTTTGAAAAGGAAACGCATGACTTCGAGCCATTCCTGAAAACCATTTTTCTTTTTCAGTATTTCGACAGGTTTTTCTTTAGCAGGGATTTTAGATATGAACCAGGCAGAAACTAAAAAGGTGCAAGCATCGACAATAAATGCAACGCGGATTCCAAACAAACTCACTACGACGCCACCGAGAGCCGCGCCAAAAGCCAGCATGACCGACCAGGTGGAACCGCTCAAGGCATTGGCCGTTACCAGATGTTCTTTGGGGACGAGTGAGGGGATGATGGCACTTCTTGCAGGCTCAAAAAAACCGGATAAAGAAATCTCGATAATAACCAGAGCATAAATAAACCACAAAGTACCCTGGTCTTCTACGAAAAGAAATCCGAGCACGACAATGAAGCGCAGCAAATCGCTGGCGATCATAACGGTTTTGCGACTGACGCGGTCTACAACCACGCCAGCGATGGGACTGATCAGGACTATGGGTAGGAGTTTTGCCATCATGGCACCCGCCATAGCCATGCCGGAATCACTGAGCCTGAGAATCAACGCATAAATGGCGATGCTGTTTAGCCAGTCCCCCAGTTCAGACACCACTTGCCCGTACCAGAGATTGCGAAAAGAATCATTTTCCCGCAACAGACGAATATATCCGATTGAACTTTTATTTTTCATAAACCCTTTCCCAGGTTTTTTCAGGCGGGAAAACCACCATACTAATCAGGAGAACTTGAATCTGCAACTGGAATTCATTTCTGTGGTCTGGTATGTTTATTGTCGAGTTTAGCTCAGTTGGAGGTTCGGCGAAAAAGGTCGAACTAAGACTGGAAAATATCGTGCCGCATGAGCAAGTTGTCCCTGCGGCGAGCAGTAGAGGTTCGGCGGGAAAGTTTAAACCTAAACTAGTAAATGTTATTTACTTGAAAAAAAATCGCCTTCTGCGAAAGAATGAAATATGGATGAAGTTGAGCCAATACATCAGGAAATAGAAGACCAAAAAGAAAAATGGATCAGCCGTATTTCTTTATGGGTATCCATTATCCTGACGACAATTGTGGTTGTTTGGTATTACAGCGAGAATCCTCCCGATTCGCCTGCGGTGGTCAAGATGCGAGTTTTCTTTAAAGAAAATAACCGCGATGTTATGAAGTTTATAAACCTTCCACGTAACGAAATGATTGCCTTTGCTTACAAAAAAAAGCATCCTTTCTATCTAAAATATTTAAAAGTCTCGGAGGTGGAAAAGTCCAAACTAAGCGCTCTCATCCACATATCCACGGATTACACGCCTAATCAATACTGGTTCAACCTGTTTTTTGCCTGGGTGATATTTTTCACCACTTTCTGGTTTCTCGGGTTGATGGCCGAAGCCTGCATCATCCTCATGCGGCGAAACTCAGAAGCCAGAGTCAAAAACTATAAGCTGGAAAAAGAACAGAAAGAACAGAATGAGCGAGAAAAAGAATTGTAGCTCTGCCTCCGTGTCATATTTTCCGAAAAAATCGAATGAACGACCCCGCCGCAAGCAGACGGGGTATCCCAAAAATGTTTTTATTTAACAGGCGTGGCAAGCCACGGGGAATTAAACCCACTTTGTGGGATTAATGTTTATACTCCCAGATAACTGCCCTTCAGTCCTTTTGAAATCCCGTTTTCTGAATCCACAAAGGCTCTGATTGTTTTTGCTCTCTGGGATAGACTGCAGAAAGAAAAAAACGCGAATAAAAGAGTGAGTTTTTGGTGGCAACTCGTTATTCCGTGAGAAGGGTGAAGAGTAAAACACTGTATGCAAACTGTCGATGGTTAGAGTAAAATATGGAAATGGATGTTCAACAAATTCGGTTCATGGTCTTTCTGGGAGTGTTTTTGCTGATGCTGGCATTGGAGTCGGTCATCCAAAGGCATCCTACAGTCGATTCTAAGACAAATAGATTGAAAATAAATTTTGCGCTGACCGGTGTAGATATTCTTGTGGTTCGGCTGGTGTTTGGTGCCGCTGCCGTAGGGGCTGCTCAGTTTGCCGAGGCAAATGGATGGGGAGTGTTCAACTATCTAGACTGGTGGAGCGGGCTGGAAATTATTGCTGTTGTGATAATTCTGGATTTGATGATTTACATCCAGCACGTTGTGGTCCATATGATCCCTTTTTTCTGGCGGTTTCATATTGTCCATCATTCGGATTTGGATTTGGACGTCTCCTCTGGATTACGATTTCACCCCATTGAAATTATGGGATCAATGCTGTTCAAGATCGGTCTGGTTTTTGCTTTGGGGCCTGCACCTATTGCGGTGGTGATATTTGAAGCGGTGTTAAATGGAATGGCGCAATTTTCTCATTCAAATATTACTCTGCCAGAGAAACTGGATCGGTTGTTGCGATTTGTTATTGTCACACCTGATATGCACCGCATTCACCATTCCGTTGAAAAAATGGAGACCAATTCCAACTTTGGATTTAACCTTTCGATATGGGATCGCTTATTAGGCACCTATATTCAAGATGCAAAAAGAGAGCAACCAAAAATAATTATTGGTGTTGATCAATTCAGAACCAGTGAGGAAGTATCATTTAAAAATTTATTGTTGATGCCTTTCAAAATAACTCCCAGAAACTATTCCCTTTTCCCGGAAAAGGATTAAGAGGTCATTATGGCTATTCGATTGACTAAAATTGTTGCCACCTTGGGGCCAGCCAGCGGAAATAAGGCTTCTATAAAAAGTCTGGTAGCAAAGGGAGTTAATATTTTCAGACTCAACCTCTCGCATGGAACTCATGAGACCGTACGAAAGTGGATTCAGTGGATCCGTGAAGTAGAAGAAGAAAATCATTCTTATGTGGGCATCCTGCTGGACCTACAGGGTCCTAAAATCAGAGTGGGAAAATTTAAAGAAGGTTCTATACATCTCAAGCGCGGTCAGAGGTTGACTTTTACAACAGAAAAAAAGATAGGCGATGAAAATTTGGTGCCGGTTCAGTACCCGCGTTTTCATCAGGAGGTGACAAAGGGTGAACGAATTTTCCTCGATGATGGCAATCTCAGCGGTGTGGTGAAACAGGTTTCGGGGCAGCGAGTCGATGTGGAAATTCAGACCGGCGGGATTCTATCTGACCATAAAGGAATTAATTTGCCCGATGCCAAGCTAACCGCAGACCCCATAACTGCAAAGGATAAAGCTGATCTAAAATTTGGAATTCAGGAAGGCGTCGATTTAGTCGCACTGTCTTTCACAGGGTGCGCTAAAGATGTGAAGCGGCTAAAAAGTTTGATTCAAAAACAGGGTGGACAAGGGATAGAGGTGATCGCCAAAATTGAACGCAAACAGGCAGTAGAGAACCTTGAGGAAATTGTTAAGGAAGCGGATGGGGTCATGGTGGCACGCGGTGATCTGGGTGTCGAAATTCCTTTTACAGAGGTTCCTGTTGTACAGCAGCGGATTCTCAGGGAAGGAGCGAAGCATTGTAAGCCCGTAATCGTGGCCACGCAAATGCTGGAATCAATGATTGAAAATCCAAGGCCTACCCGTGCGGAGGTTTCCGATGTTGCCAACGCGGTGATGGATTGCGCCGATGCCATTATGCTTTCCGGTGAAACTGCTGTTGGTAAGCATGCCGTAGCGGCAGTCGGAGTGATGGTGGAAACGGCATTAAAATCCGAGGCCTATTTGGCAGAAACACGATCCATTGATTCGTGGAGCCGGTTTTTTGAGGGTGAGCCCACTATTAATGCCGGAATTACTTATTCGGCAAATAGGATGGTTGAATTGCTCAATGCCAAAGCGATGGTGGTGTTTACGATCAGTGGTGGCACCGCTAAAATGGTTGCCAGTCCGAAACCGATGGTGCCGGTGTTTGTCTTCACACCCAGCTTGCATCGGGCGCGATTGCTAAATTTAGTTCGCGGTACGGTACCCTTCGTTGTAGAGGAAGATAAACATCTACTGCTACATATGGAGCAACTGATTATTATGTTGAAAAAAAGACGGTTGTTGAAAAAAGGGGATCGAGTTGTGATTACCACAGGGATTCCGGTAGGTATCCCAAACCGGACCAATATCATTCGAGTGGAAGAGGTCCCATAAAAGCCCTGCTTTTTCGTAGAGAAAAATGTATTGTAATTTACCCTGCTAATTTCTGAATATGTCTCCACGGTACTACATTACCACCACAATCCTTATCGGGGTCTT
>JAESTE010000170.1 GCA_016763735.1 Nitrospinaceae bacterium
CATGGTTCGGGCCACGTTGGTGGCGCCAATATTGCCGCTTCCGTGTTCTCGGATATCCATGTTTTGTGTTTTGGCGAGACGCAGACCAAATGGAATCGAACCGCAAAGGTAAGCCAGCAGGCAGAGTATAAATATTTCTGTCAACATAGTCGTTTACTCATCCTCATCGACCCAGTCTTCGTTTTGTAATTTGGATTTCAGTCGCTCTTTGGCGCGTTTTTCAATTTGCCGGACACGCTCTCGCGAGAGGCCGATTTTCTGACCAATCTCTTCCAATGTTTTGACTTTGCCGGAAAACCCAAAGCGCATTTTCAGAATCGTAGCTTCTCGCTCGGAAAGGTCTTCCAACATTTGATCGACTTTTTCGCTCAACGACTCCTGCATGATCTGGTCATCGTAGGGAATGAGGTTCTTATTCTCTAGTAGATCAAGATAAGGGGTGTGTTCATCATTTTTTAGCGGTGTGTCCAGAGAAAGATGCGTTCGGTAGGCACGCATGATGGAATTGATTTCCTCATCTTTGTAGCCGAGACTATTCGCAACCTCAGACTGTGTTGGCTCGCGCTCCATATCCTGACACATTTGCTGGCTTTTTTTATTGAATCGGGTAACTTTTCCCGCTTGCTTAACCGGTAGTTTGACGGTGCCCGACTGTTCTGCAAGGGAATGCATGATGGCCTGTTTGATCCACCACACGGCGTAAGTGATGAACTTTACGTTCCTGGATACATCGAACCGTTTAGCGGCTTGTATTAAACCGATATTGCCTTCTTCGATCAGGTCTTGCAATGACATGCCAAAGCCTCGATATTTATTGGCAACGGTGACAACATATTTGAGGTTTCTACGAACCATTTCCTGAATTGCTTTCGGGTCTCCCTGCTTGATGGCTTCAGCAAGTTTTATTTCTTCTTCTCTGGTGAGGAGTTTTATTTTGCCGATCTCCCTCATATATTGATTGAGGGAATCATGCGAACTGCTGTTTGCTGCGCTGGATTTTTTAGATAGATTCCTGACCATGGCAATTATAGCTTTCTGATTTTTCTCAATTTCAACCGAGCTTGTTTTGCAAACTCCGTTCTTGGGTAGTTCTGCAAAACTTTTTTATAGCGAGTGCGTGCTTCGTTGTAGTTTTGCTCGTGGAAATAAGACTCTGCTAAAAGAAATTCTGCTTCCGCAACGTGTAAATGGGTGGGGTATTCGACCATCAAACTTTTTAAACGGATGATCGCAGACTGATACGACCCGGCGCGAAAATAAAATTTTCCGATTTCAAAAATATTCTGGGCCAGAATATCCAGGCATTGGTTGATTCTTTTTTTTGCATTCTTCTTATATTTACTGCTAGGAAAATCGGTGAGGAAGTTTCTGAATCCTTCCAGTGCAGAATTCACGGGAGTTAAATCTCTCGAAGCTAAATCCGTCAGTTGAAAATTGGACATGGCTCTGTAAAAGTGGGCACGGTCCACATGTTTATGCGCGGGATAAAGTTCGGTGAATTTCTGGTAATGGAATTTAGACTCTTCAAATTCATCTTCATTGTAATGAATATCTGCAAGCATCATCAGTCCAGTGATGCGTTCTTTGCTATCTGGAAAATCTTCCATAATCAACTGGATGCTATTTTTAGCTTTATCCGGATCTTTTTCTTTGCTAAAGCGCTTTGCTTCCCGCAATAGTTTGGCTGGAGAAATGGCTTTTTGTTCTTTAGTTGTCGAGCAATTTAAACTGAAGAACAATAATAAAAAAAATATCAGTGTAGATTTTTTAGAGAGGTGCATTCGCAGTATCGTGTTTTGGGAAAGTTATGCTAATAATCAAATATATAGCAAAAAGTCCTATGTTAAAAGCACTTAATCCATACACTGTGGCCTCTCCCAATGGGGCTCGATTTTTGCCATTCGAGGTTTTCGTGCTATAAAAGTCAAGTGGCAGCTTTCGCGAACGTATGGTTCTGGGTCGTTTGCGATGACGTAAGTAGAAGTTGATAACAACCCCGGTAATATTCATGCAATCTGCTTTCTAAAATATAAAAAATAAATGCATCGTTTATTAAAAATTACCTTGTTTTTTCTAGGCGTGATTTTTTTCATCATGCCCGCGCTGGCTCTTGCAGCAGAACCTTCTTCTGCGGGGCAATGGCAACTATTAGCCCTGTTTGATAAGGGCGGAGCGATGATGTATCCCATCCTTTTCAGTTCGGTGCTCATGCTGGGTATCGCCATAGAGAGAGGCTATAACCTGAGACGGAAGAATATCATCAACTCGGACTTTCTTAAAGATGTCCGCAGTCAATGGGACTGGCAAAATATCCAGAAAACTTTGCGTCTTTGCAATTCTTACGACAACTCACTTTCGCGTATTTTGAAAATGGGTTTGCTGAGGTTTGGTGGGAAGCTGGATGAAGTTGAACGTGCTATTGAATCTGCCGGGCAACATGAAGCGTCGTTGATGAATTCTAATCTGCGGGTGCTGGGTGCGGTTGCTAATATCACCCCCATGATGGGATTGCTGGGAACGGTTATTGGAATGATCAAGGCTTTTAATGTTATATCGCTGAGTGGAACAGGAAACCCAGGGCTTGTTGCCAGTGGTATCTCCGAAGCACTCATCACTACGGCGGCGGGAATGCTGGTCGGCATTCCGGCGCTGGTTTTGTATCATTATTTCCGCGGCAAGATCGATCGATATGTTTTTGAGATGGAAGAAGTAGCTATCCAACTGGTGGAAGAACTTTCTCATGATGGTGTGGTGAAGGAAAGAGGCTCGGGTAAGTCAAAGAAAACAGCCTCCAATTAGTAACCCCCAAAAATACGGCTAATTAACTTGCAATTTAGAAGAGAAGAGGAAGACAGTTTTACGATGGACATGACACCCTTGATCGATGTGGCGTTCCTGCTCATCATCTTTTTCATGGTATCTACTGTTTTCGTAGACTTCAGCCGAAAAATGGATATCAACCTGCCGACTTCCAAATCTTCGGTTATTGACGAAACCCCGATAACTCTTGAAATACAAATGTCGAAGGACAAGAAAATAACTCTTGCCGGTAAGAGCATCACCTTTTTGGGACTGGAGCAGGCTCTGGTAAAACTGGATATGAAAAGTAAAAAACAAACAGCAATTATTCGTGCTGATAAAATTCTACCTTATGGTGAGGTCATCGAGGTAATGGGCCTTTTACAAAAAGCCGGTGTTCTTGATATCAGTGTGGCGGTAAAGTAAGAAAGCTTTACATAATCCCGAGATCCTTCGATGAACTCAGGATGACACCTGAAAATTCCGACTTTTGTCATGCTGAGCTTGTCGAAATATCTCGTTTTTTTTGACTTTTGCAAAGCCCTCTCAAAAAAAGGTATAATAATTTTATTCGTGTAATATTTTTCTATAATTAAAAAGCCTGCCGAAATTTTGGACAGGCTCTTATTGTTTTAAGGAGATTTTAGATGGCAACCTATACCAAAGATAAAGATGTAGAAACCGTTCTCGAAGATGATGCCGAAGCTCGCAAGGCAATGCAGGAAGTTTTTAACAACACGGCCCGCTGGCCGGCTGGTTTTGGGGGATTCACTGCCGATGTAGTCGCCAATATCAACGGTGACGAACAAAAAGGCACAGTGACGGTCAAAGGTCCCAAAGATATTGAAATTAGCATCGAAGAAGAAAAGGCGAAAAGCTTTCTGAATGAAAACCTGTCATCCATTGCCATGCATCGCGGACCTCGCACTTTTGAAGAGTCTGATGGAAAATACAAACTGGTTTTCGGCGATGACGGAACACATCCGTTGGGTCGCAAACTGGTCATGGGTGGCGATGGCATGAGCTCCTTCTATCGCATTAAAGATGGGCGGATTCAGCAGATCAATCGGCAGACACCCCGTTTTTCTTTCTCGATTAATATTGAGGAAAGCAAAAAAACTCAGGACGATAAATTTTTGACAAGAAAATACTCCGTGTTCTATTTCAATCCAGAAACAAAAGGATTGAAAGATGTGGAAAGTTATACCGATGAATACACGCGGGTGGGTGAAGCCGACCTTCCTGAAACTCGCCGCATCATCAATTGCGAAGAGGGTGCGATCTCTGTTTCTACAATGACGCTGAGTAACCACAAACTGCTGTAGCGCAATCCATTATTGCAATAATTCTTGGGAATTCGCATTGGCGAGAGGAGCCCTTCCGCCCGTCATCGCGAACGACCCCAGGGAGTGTGCGGCGATCCAGACTTAATAATATTCCACTTGGTCGATAAGTTTTTTTGCCAAAGATGTTCTTTTGTTTGTTCTGGATTGCCACATCGCCTTCGGCTCTTCGCAATGACGAAAAATGGGGCAAAGCGTTTACAAAAGAAGCGCGCAGTTCCATCCATACTTTGCGCTTTAGGAAATACGCTTTAAAATACCGCTTTGCTTTTCCTAATGCTAAACTTTTTACTTGTGAAATATTCTAGTTAGCTCGATGACAGTGAACGGTCTTTCACATTATTTCCAGAATCAATAGCTACTCCTTCACCGACGATACTGTTTTGCACCGAGGAATTATTTCCTACGGTGGCTCCTGTCCAGAGTATGGAATTTTCCACGACCGCGCCTGATCGCAACCGGCAACCATCACCCAATACAGCATATGGCCCTACCTGCGCATCTTTTGATATTTCGCAGTTTTTCCCGATATGAACCGGAGGTACAACAAGCGGGCCTTCGGGGTTTCTTGAAGAAGAAGTTTTTAAGGATAATTTGCCATCGAGTGCGTCGGCTTGTGCCTGTATATAGGTTTCACGTGTCCCCATATCTATCCAGTATCCATTGTGTAGAAAACCATAAACTGGCAGTTCGTCCTGAATCATTCCAGGAAAAACATCTTCAGTAGTGCCGCAGAATTTATCTTCCGGAATGCGGGAAAAGATATTTGGTTCGATTATTTGTATGCCAGTAAACATAACCTGAGTGACAGGTTTTGAATTTTTTATTCTCTTCCCGAGAAAATGAACGATGCGTCCTTCTTCCACTCGTTGAATGGATTTATATTTTTCCACATTGGCATCTTGCCGAACAACGAGGGTCAGGTTTGACTTTTTCTCTTTGTGAAACTTCAGGACATCATTCAAATTGATATCAGCAAAGACATCGCTGTTGATGACCAGGAACGTTTCATCCTGGAAATAAGATTGCAGTTTTCTTATCCCTCCCGCCGTTCCCAGAATCTTTTCTTCTTTTGAGTAATGCAGGTTCACTCCGAAACCTTTTCCATCGCCAAAATAGTCGATGATTTTTTCAGGCCAATGATGAAGGTTGATGGCAATATCTTTGATGCCTTGCGAGCTGAGAAAATGCAGAGTGTGTTCCAGAATAGGGCGGTTGAGAACCGGGAACAAAGGTTTGGGGAGTTCATTTGTCAGGGGTTGGAGGCGAGTGCCGAATCCTGCCGCGAGAATCAACGCTTTCATTTTTGGTTGGCGAGAGCTTGCAAGGATTCAGTAAAGGGGGCGCGTGCGATGCCGTTTTCTGTGATGATGGCTGTGACTAAATGATTGGGCGTGATGTCGAATGCCGGATGCTCCGCTTCAACCCCTTCAGGCACGATGCGCTTGTTATTAATGATCATCACTTCTTCAGAAGAACGTTCTTCAATAGGAATCTCTTTGCCTGATGCCAACGAAAGATCGAGTGTAGAAACAGGAGCGGCGACATAAAAAGGAATTTTATTTTCCTTGGCGAGTACCGCGACCATATAAGTTCCGATTTTGTTGGCAACGTCTCCGTTTGCTGCAATACGGTCTGCACCAACAACGACCAGATCGATTTCTTGTTTGTTCATAAAAAAGCCGCACATATTGTCGGTGATCAGTTTTACCGGAATGCCGTCTTCTTTTAATTCCCATGTGGTCAAGCGAGCGCCTTGTAAAAAGGTCGTGTTTCATTTGCCAGTACCCGAATATTTTTCCCAGCATTCACTGCGGCGCGAACAACGCCCAAGGCGGTGCCAAACCCTGCTGTTGCAAGGGCACCTGCATTACAATGGGTTAGAATTACGTTGCCGTCTGCGACAAGAGTTTGCCCGTGTTGTCCCATTGCCTCATTGGTGGCTATGTCTTCGGTTAAAATAGTGAGTGCTTCTTTTTTTAATCGGGATTTTAATTCGATTACGGAAAGAGATTTATTGCTCTGCGCGACATTTTTCATGCGCTTGATGGCCCAGGCCGAGTTCACTGCTGTGGGCCGTGACTGTCCAAGTCGATCGCATTTTCCTTCAAGCTCTTGATAGAAGCCTTCAAAGGTTGAGGCTTCTATTGAGTCTGCTCCCGAACTGACTCCCATAGCGGCTGCAACACCAATCGCAGGTGCGCCGCGGATGATCATGGTTTTTATAGCATGACCTACTTCTTCGATGGTGCGGCAGTCGACGAATTCTTTTTCTGCGGGCAGTCGTGTTTGGTCGATCATGCGTACGACCCCATCTATATACTCAATGGTTTTGATCATAAGGGTGGTTTATTGTATAAGGTTTTTGATTTTTAATATTTCGTGGAACTGTTTTTCCGTGAGGTCTGCCACTTCAATGGTTTTGTTTTTACTGCTGAGTCCCTGAACGATGTTGACTTTCGAAGGGCTTACACCGAGCCACTTGGCAAAAAAACGCATGCAGGCTTTGTTGGCTTCACCATCGACGGGGGGTGAGGTTAAACGTATTTTTAAAGCATCATTGTATACCCCTGTCACTTCATTTTTCGATGACCGGGGTTGTATTATGGCAGAGAAACGGATTCCATTTTCGCAGGGCTTAATCCGCATTTCCAGAGCCGCCGTTCGATGCTCCGGCTTTAAATTTATTAAGATGCTCGATGGCAGTTGATTTAATATTGGTCATCAAGGTCTTTTTCTGTTCTTTTAGTTTTTCCACATCTTGCATCAACAATTCCGTTTCTTTCGCTGCATCCTGACGATATTGCTCAGCCTGGTCTTTAGCGGCATTGATTATCTTTTTCGCTTTTTCCTTGAGTTTCTCAGGTGTGAGTTGAGAGAAAGGGTTGTCCCCTTTTTCAGGAGGAGATTGGGCATCCTGCATTTCTTTTATTAATAGATTCTTTTCTTCGATTTGCTTTCTTAAATCGGCAAGCTCTTTTTCTACCTCCGGGGGGATGGTGGAGGCATTTTCCAAAGGTCGGGATTTCAGGTCAGCTTGTAATTCTTTTATTTCATCGTCTTTCGCTGCAATCAGTTTTTCCTTTTCTTTGATTTCTGTGGTCATGGACTTGAAATCATCAGCGACAAGATGGAGAAAGGTATCCACCTCTTGTTTGTTATAACCGCGGAACTTATCGTGAAAACATTGTTCCAGTATGTCGAGATAACTCAAGCGCATGGCTGATTACTGTAGTCTTGCCCCAAGTGTGGCAAGGGATTCGACAAGAAACCCTTGCAAAAACATGATGGCTAACAAGACAATGAGGGGTGAAAAATCCATTCCAATTCCCGACATGGGCACTAGTTGCCGGATTCGATGTAGAACAGGTTCTGTTATACTGTTTAGGAATTGCACGATAGGATTATAAGGATCTGGATTGACCCAGGATAATAATGCACGAATGATGATGATCCACATATAAAGCGTTAGGACGACATCCAAAATAGTAGCGGTGGCTTGAAGTAGATTTCCTAGAATAAACACGGAATAAAAGTTTGGAGTGTGGGTTTTTCCCCATTTCGGGAGAAAGAATATCTTTCTGCCTTCAGGAGGCATTGTTATAAACTAAAATATCTGAAAACCCCTTTATTGTCAATGCGAAGTGGGTTTGTTTTTGGGCGATATATTCAAAGAAAGAGATCAATGAAACGAACAAAAGTTAAAGAACTACTTAATTGTAAAGAAGAACAGGAAAGCGTTTTGGTAAAAGGTTGGGTGCGTACCCGTCGTGACTCTAAAGGGGGCTTCTCTTTTCTTGAAATCAATGACGGTTCTTGTCTGGAAAATATCCAGTCCATTGTTGACCATTCCCTGAATGAATTCCAGGAATTGGATAAGCAGATCACAACAGGAAGTTGTGTTGCTATTACTGGCAAGCTCGTGGCCTCGGAAGGCAAGGGTCAAAATATGGAGATCCAGGCAACGACTGTAGAGGTTTATGGTACGGCGGATGCGGAGACCTATCCTTTGCAGAAGAAACGCCATTCGTTTGAATATTTACGTGAAATCGCGCACCTTCGTCCACGCACGAATACGTTTGGTGCTGTTATGCGAGTTAGAAGCCGACTGGCCTTTGCCATTCATCAGTTCTTCAATGACCGTGGGTTTGTCTATCTGAATACGCCTATTATCACTACCAGCGATTGTGAAGGTGCCGGGGAGATGTTTCAAGTCACCACTCTTGATCTTAATAATCCTCCAAAAGTGGAAGGGAAAATTGATTACGCGCAGGACTTCTTCGGTGAAAAAACTTCTCTCACGGTAAGTGGGCAGTTGGAAGGGGAAATTTATGCCCACGCTCTTTCAGATATTTATACTTTCGGTCCGACCTTTCGGGCAGAGAATTCCAACACCAGTCGTCACCTTTCCGAATTCTGGATGGTGGAGCCGGAAATGGCATTCTATGACTTGGATGACGACATGGATCTTGCCGAAGAGTTTATCAGACACCTGTTTGCAGACGTTCTTGAAAATTGCACGGAGGATATGGAGTTTTTCAATCAGCGCATTGATAAAACCACCCTCGAAACTCTACAGCATATTGTAGATAACCAGTTCGAAAGATTGACTTATGCCGATGCAATCCACCGCTTACAAAAATCGAATGAGACATTTACTTACTCCGTTGAATGGGGATGCGCCCTACAGGCAGAGCACGAGCGTTATCTCAGCGAAAAGGTGTTCAAGAAACCGATCATTGTTTACAATTATCCGGAAAAGATTAAATCGTTTTATATGAAATTGAATGAAGACGGCGAAACAGTTCGGGCGATGGATGTCCTGCTGCCTAAACTCGGTGAGATCATTGGCGGCAGTCAGCGTGAAGAGAACTACGATATATTATTAAAGCGCCTGAAAGACAGTGGTTTGAATCCCGAAGAATACTGGAGGTATCTCGATCTTAGAAGATTCGGATCAGCCCCGCATTCCGGGTTCGGGTTGGGATTCGAACGTTTAGTTCAGTTCGTCACTGGCATGGAAAATATCCGCGATGTCATCCCTTTCCCTCGCACTCCCAAACACGCCCGCTTCTAGCCGGCCACGCGGCCGGGGGCGATAGGTCTGAACATTTTAAGCGAGTAGTTGCAATTGGGCTTCTAGAGGTGGGTTTTAAATTCCACAAAGTGGGTTTAATTCCCCGTGGCTTGCCACGTCTGCTTGCTGGCGGGATCGTTCATTCTTCCCCCTGATAAGGGGGACCGAGGGGGTTGCCTTTTTTGCTGGTGCAAGGAAAGTAAACCAGGATTCGTTAAGCTGCTAGTGCTTTTTGTTATCTGGGAAAGTTATTACCAGTTACATCCCAAGTCATTGGGTGGGGAGAGTGAAGTGGAAGGTGGTGCCTTTTCCGGGTTTGGTTTCAAACCAGAGTTTTCCTTGATGGTTTTCTTCGATGATATCTTTGCAGGATAGAAGACCCAAGCCGTTGCCATCTTTTTTTGTCGTCAATGTATCTTTGAAAAGATAGTTTTGAATTTCTTCAGGGATGCCCGCCCCTTTGTCAGTAACACTGACTTGCAGGAATCCGTTGTTTCGACTGACTCCAACTTCCACCATTCCACCTGTTTCAGTGACGTAGCCGGCGTTGATGATCAGGTTTTGCAAAACACGCTGAATATCGAGGGGATAAAAGACAGCCTCGAGAGAATCTCCCGAAGGGTTTATCTTAACGTCTTTGTCTAGCAACTGCGCATGGGTAGAAAGGCCTTCTACCGTCTCTTCGATAACGGGAACAATTGCATTTTTTGATTTTACATATTCCGTTTTAATTTTTTTGATGTGATTCAAACTGGAATCCAGAAGGTCCATCAGGTTGGTGCGAACGGTCTCAACCACGGTCTGGCATTTTTCCATGTCTTCCAGTCCATCGCGTTTTTTGTGTCCAGGTTCGCTTCCTTCGTACAACTCGATGGAATCTTCAATGGTCAGTTCAGCGAGGCCGAGAGTACTCAAAAAATTTCGGATGTCGTGGGTAAAAATGCTCAACTTGCGCATATCCTTCATCATCGTATCGAGATCCCCGCGAACGCGGCTGGAAAGGGTGCGCATGATGGATAAAAGGGCCTGCGGTTCAGAAGCCAGATAGGTATGGAAATGTTCTTCGTTGATTTCCATGAGCTGGGTTGGTTTTTCTGCTCTTGCAGATGCCGAGCGAGCTTTAGACTCAATCAGCGACATTTCTCCCAGATATTGCCCCGATCCTAATACGGCAATTTGTTTTGGGCCTTTATAAACGTCCAATTCCCCTTCGAGAATGAGATACATGGCATTTTCAAGGTCGTCCTCATTGAACAGAACTTCACCGGGCTCAAGGGAAATCTCACGACAATGGTCTACCAAATTGCTTAGAGTAGACTCATCGAAAAAACTGAGCAAGTCGGTTTCCTTCAACAACTTGATCTTTTGCTCTTTATCCATGAGAAAATCTTACCATATGTTGCCCAGTTAGACAACAAAACCGCATTACACTGCGCTCAAATCAATTTTCGGCAGATTTAATTTGCTTGAGATAAACGGCAGTTTCTATGTGTTGGGTTTGCGGGAACATGTCTATCACCCGCATATCGTGAATTTTGTACCCTTCCAGCCTTTCCAGATCACGGGCGAGGGTGGATGGATTGCAGGAGATATAGATGATTTGCTCTGGCTGCGATTGCAGCAAGGTTTTTATAACCGATTCGGAACAGCCTTTCCGCGGCGGATCAATGATGAAGGTATGAACTTTTTCTTTAGATACAACCTGCGGCGCGTGTTCTTCCACGCTCCCGGTCAGAAACTGGCAAGAGGTGATGCCGTTGGTTTCGGCACTCAGGCGGGCATCTTCCATAGCCGGTTCGAATTGCTCGATGGCGATCACTTTTTTGCCTTTTGCTGCAAGCCAAAGTGCAATGCCTCCGGAACCGCTATAAGCATCGATAATGGTTTTTCCTTCGGCGGCATCGACCCAATTTTCGATCAGATCGTAGAGACGTAAAGCCTGCGCTGAATGAATTTGAAAAAAGGACCCTAGGGAAAGGTGGAAACTCAAGTCGGCAAGTTTGTCAGTCAGCCTTTCTTTTCCCCATAATAGTTTGTTTTCTTTTCCTAAAATTACATTAGTGGCACGCGGATTGATGTTTTGAATGATGCCGACAATGCCGAGTTCGTTTAATTTTTTCTCTTCTGTGAGCTCAGTCAGAAAATTTCGTGGAAAGCGGCCTTCATTGGTCATCATCCCCACAAGGATTTCGCCGGTGGACTCCGAATGCCGGATAACCAAGCCTTTTACCAGTCCGCGGTGATTTCCTTCGTTGTAGACGGAAATTTGATTTTTCTTTAAGATTTCTCGCAGCCATTCTTTGGCTTTGTTGATAGGCTCTGAAAGAATATCGCAAGTTGGCGAGTCGGCAACTATATGCGAGCCTTCGGAATAGAATCCGATTTGTGGGTCACTGGTTTTTCCTTGTACTGCGAAACTGGCTTTGTTGCGATACTGGTATTGTTTTTCCGCCGCCAGGGATTCGATTTTTTCTGGAAGTTCGACTCCGCCAATACGACTCAAGCTGTCTCGAACCACTTGAATTTTAAATTCGAGTTGTTTTTCGTAGTTGAGATCTTGAAATTTACAGCCGCCGCATTTGAAAAATACAGGGCAGGGCGGGTCGACCCGGTCTTTGGAAAGCTGTGTCCGTTCGAATATATCCAGCACGCCGAAGCGCGGTGTGATTTTGGTAATTTTTCCTCGGACGCGATCACCGGGAAGGCCGCCGGGGGTGAACACGGTATAGCCTTCGTGGCGGC
>JAESTE010000171.1 GCA_016763735.1 Nitrospinaceae bacterium
AAAACGAAATATTAACAGCTTAAGCCCCCGGAGAGATTCGGCACCGCAGGATTGCACGTCCTTACACCGTGTTTCCGAGGGGGCTTACTTAATACCGCACCATTATGAAATCTTTGATTTGCTTAAATCCGGATTGCCAAACCAAATGCGACGGAAGCTACTGCAGAGACTTATGTATGCGCTTACACCGGTCGCAAAAGATTGCCGATAAAAGGGCGAAAAAAGAAGTCCGGCACCGGCCAAAAAATCACAACCGCTCACTTCGCCTGCCGCTGACAAGGCGGGACAGGGAACGGCTGGACCGCAAGGCAGACAAGACACACAACGTTTCGCCCTACCCAAAAGAGGTCAGGGTGCAACTATTCGACAACTACGCAGGATTATTTTAAACCACCAACTATGAAAACAAATCTTATAATAACCGGGCTCCTTGTGTCGCTTATGGCGTGCCATGAGGTCGCAACCATGGACCACCAATTCAAAGGGCACCGGTCCACCACGGAAGACATAACCACTAACGGATCCGACACAGCCCATTTGACGCCTTTAATGGCTCCGGTCGACACGCTTAAACAATGAGAGGCGCGGCCACAATATCAGCTCACAACAGAGCCGCCCTTAAGTTTGCGGAGGATTACGAGCCGATATTAGCCAACGCCATATATAAGGACAAAAAGACAGGTATGTGCATACCTATAATGATTAACCGAATTGATAAAAAAACCGCCAATGGGAAAGCTTGAAAGGCAGGTCGAAAAAATAGAGGCGGGCAACATAGAGCTGGAACAAGGGCACCAGAAGAAGCGATTGCGCGCCGTGGCCGCGTTGGCCGGGGTAATATGTGTGGCAGCAATATTTGTGCCGAGAGAACTACAGCTTCGCAAAAGCAGGAGGAGGCCAACCATGATCATGTCTTGGTTTAATAAGTTAATAGTATTGCTTAATCTTCACAAAAAACAGCAACCATGAAACAACTATCATTCTACCCAAAGGGTCGCCATTTCACCCAGTACGAGGCGTTCATAGATTTTTGCCTCTCTGCAGAAGACGGTATTGTTAAATTCGGTTACGGCACGTTCGGCGAGCAATGGAACTGGACGCGCCAGGCTGTGGCCGGTTTCATTAAAAAGCTGCAGAGCGAAAAACTCATCAAGCTAGGCAAGGACAAAAAGGCCATGGAGGCCACACTGACAGCCGTTTGTTTATCCAAGTTCAGCGGCGCCCCTAGTAGCAGAAAGAAGCCGCCAGCGGCTAATGCCGTCGGCCAGGATCACCAGAAGCTTATAGACACGTATAGTGAGTGGTACGACAAGCAATTCGGGTTTAAGCCGATGATTGACGGAGGCGACGCGAATGCCGCCAGGACGGCCCTTAAATTCCTCAAATCGAACACCAAAGACGACCGTGAAATAACTGAGTCCTGGCAGGTTATTCTCGGCAAATACGACCAGTGGGAGGCGTTTTACAGGAAGCAAACGAAACTTAAACAGATAGTCTCTAATTTACAAAACATCATATATTCAATTAAGCATGGCAGCTCGAAAACAAAATCCAGCGGCAAAGACCTCGAAAGCGAAATCGAAAGGCAAGTCAGGAACTAGCCCTATTTCGGAGTCTAATTCGAAGTTCACGGACAGCGGTGCCCGCAAGCGCCTTATTGACTATGAAAAGCGTGTAGCCGCTGAGCCAGGCCCCGGCACAGTTGAACCGGTAACGACCGCGCTTTCGAAACCACTGAACGCCCTGCAGGCGAAAACCCTGATTGCAGAGATCACGCCCATACTGGATATCGCCAGCGACGCCACAGCGGCTATGACGTTTATCGAAATCAGCGCATCTACTAACGGCGTGCGGAGCTTGCGCCGCCAACTGGGCAACCGCGCTGTAGTGGCCATGATAACCAGGATTGTGAATGAGCTGTGCGGTTTTGTGAGTAGCGAGCTGGATTCCGCACAAAAGGTAACCTACGCTAAAATGCTGGTCAATAACTATAAGCACGCCAAACTCGAAGACTTCCTTGTATGCTTCCGGAACGCGATCAACGGAAAGTACGGCGTTGCGCGGTACCACAAACTAGATTATATAACCATTACCAGTTGGCTTCGCCAGCACGAATATGACAGAGAAGAGTACCTTAGCGACCAGCACGAAACCCGCAAGCAGGGCGACACTGAATGGGGCTCTGAACGTACCAGTGTGGCCACCAGCCTAAAGGGACAATTTGAAAAAGTTAAAAACAACATGCCAAAATCAAACCGATGAAAATCACACTTGAAAGCACCACTAAAATAGTTGAGCTGTCGCATAGCGAAGTAGCCAACGGTCTTCCTGCCAGAATATGGGAAGGCGAAACCGAAGATGGAATACCGATACACTGTTATATTACCCGAATCGCAGTGGCGGAAGACGAGCCGCGAAAGGAGCAATTTGAAAAAGATCTACAAACGTGCAAAACGCCATCGGCGCCCATTGAGGCTATACCGACGCGCCTGGTACTTTAAAACAAACACCATGATACTACATATACACGCCGCACCTTTAACGTTAATGCTTTTCAGCCTCTGTCTGGCCCTTATCTTCTGCCTGGTCTTTGCAGCCGTATCCTGGCTCTTTGGTGGCATACCGACGCCTAAAAAGAAACCCAAAAAGCGAACGCCCGGCACACCTGAATTCAGCGACCTTGGTATCGACTACCAGCACGGCGCCAAAGCCTGGCCACATAACCAAGAGACGGAGAAAGTTAAAGAATACATTTCAGGCAAAACAGTGATAACGTATTTCGCATCCAATACTCCGTCACCACCATGGCTGGACACTGAGAGCGCAAAACTTCCTGTAGCCGGGGGGGTTGCCTTTGCCCGTCTCCAGAGCCTTGAGGAATGGAACCCGTTTTATTTTTATGAAGACTTCTCGGGCTCAATTATTGGTGTTCGCAAGATGAGCGACCGCTATGGGCAACCAGAGCACCAGAAATTCAAGCTGGCCGACTTTAAATATGTCGTTCGGAGTTATGGCCTTAAAACAAGATAACAACCAATAAACCACCCATGGAAAAGACAGAATACCGCTGGCAGATTGGCAAGGACCACGGAACAGTTATGGCGGCCGACCAGAAATCTGCATCTATTGAGGCGATTGGCCAGTGGCTGGAAAGTCTGCCAAACGAGCCAACCGACCCTAATGGCACTTTTCAAATACCTGCAGTGGTAATTGAGCCGAAGGTCAATAGGGTTATACCACTAATAACTGACCCGCTGGGAAAGCACTGGGACCAGCCCGACACCTCTAAATTCATATTCAGGGGAGACACTGTTTTATTGACCCAAGTGGGATTTGACCAGCTTTCGGAATATTCAATGTCAACTCCGTCGGGTGTTTATATTGGCAAGGCGTGGAAGTCTAGCGTGGGACACGATTGGAAACTGCTCTGGTATGTCCCGCATAACACAAAGGGTAAATGCTTAATTGACAACCGCGTAATTGTCATTACAGACAAAAAAAAGTGGTGGAAGTGTGGTCGCTGCGGCAATACCGGCTTACAGGAAGAGCGGCCACCCAACATTATGTGCGGAGGATGCACGAATCCGGATTGGAAGCTAATGGATGTCCAAAAACCTTACATTGTCGGCGCCAAAGCCTACAAGGAACCCAACGGAGAAATTTAACCCACTAAATCAACGATATGTTTTTACAGGAACTAGCAACCGGCGGCGATGCCGGAAATAACAGAAAAACACTGGCCGGGTTCATTGGCGACAACGTTCTAAGCCTGAGAAAAGAAGCGATCCGCCAGGCCGCGGCGGACGTTAACATGGTCGAACACCGGCTTGAATATATAGCAACGGTTCGGGGTATTGAGTTCATAAACGACTCTAAATCCACCACCGTAAACCAAACCTGGTACAGCCTGCAGGCCGTCAATAAAAAGATCGTATTAATTTTTGGCGGCGTGGATAAAGGAAAAGACTACAGTTCTCTGATCGACATAGTTAAAAAGAAGGTTACTGCAATCGTGGTTATCGCCAGCGCCCGTAAGGCTGTAGAGAAAATTACCGGGATTTTAGCGATGAAGCAATTATTAATGCAGCAAATATGGATGAGGCCGTTATGCTGGCCTATTCACTGGCAGAGAAGAATCAGGCCGTCTTACTTTCTCCCGGGGCCGCCAGTTTCAACTGGTTCAGGAACTTCGAGCACCGCGGCTGGTGGTTCAAGGCTGCAGTAAAAGCGCTGTAGTAATCCCGCTATCGCCGTCGCGATGCACAGTGGTCGTTTATAAACAGTTTACTTTTAACTTGCTTGTTATTAACATAGTTATTTACTTTGTAAACAATACTTCAAACTATATCTATGCCTAAAAATCAAAATCACCTAATGTCGCTCTCTGACTTCGCGATCGCCACCAAGCGCAAGAAGTCTCAGATATCAACAATCTGTAAAATGCGGATTGATTGCGGCGGGATAATCCCCGAGAAAATTGGCAACAGGAAGGTTGTTAACACCAAGGATTATCCGGTTAGGAAATTTGCGTTAAACTGCGAAAAAGACATGACACCACTGGGGGCACATACATTGGATTACGACGTTAAGAAAACCAGCGACGGCTATTCAGTGACGGTTATTTTCTCCAAACGCCAAGAGGACGCTGGCGCGCTTGCCGTTTTGGTCGGCGCAAGGTCGGTTATTGAAAAAATAACAAACAAGGGCAGAGCCCATCATACAGCCATGGAAGTACTGGATGATGGAATTAAAGAGTACTCATCACGACTAATTGAAAACGATGATATGTAACCCTCACCAGCACACGCCCGACAGTATCGGCAAATGTTTGGAGTGCGGCTTTCAGGTTGTAAAGCCAACAACGGTCGTTGACCCCAAGGCCAAGATGGCACCAACAGTGCCGTATGTAATACAGCAAGAGTACTATCGGTATTTATCCGCACTAGCCACAA
>JAESTE010000172.1 GCA_016763735.1 Nitrospinaceae bacterium
CTATCGATATCTGGGGAATCCTGAAAAACCAGAGACTGAAAAAAAATGGGGGAAGATTGAGTTAAAGAACCTTTCGATGAAGTATCGAGATCGGTTGCAGGCCGTGATGGATTTGAATGGCAATATTTCTTACGATGCAGAAAATATTCGCTTGGATAATATTGTGGGTCGATACGGCGATTCCCCTTTGCATCTCGAAGGCGCAATAGATCGGAAGGATGTTTCTGCCCCTGAATTTTTCCTGCGCCTGAACCTACCGGAGTTATTACAAACAGACTTGAAAGATATTCCGGTTTTTAGTGATTTTAAATTTTCGGGTCCCGCGCATATTTCGATGAATATTAGTGGCACTCCCGAAAATTTCAAATTTGAGCAGCAGGCGGATTTGACAAGAACCGGGTATAAAATTCCTGGCCTGATTAAGAAAAATGAAAACGCATTCAATCAATTCAGAGCAAAAGGCAGGCTCTCTGAAAAAGGTGGGCTGAATATAGATGACTGGTCCTACCTCCTAAGAGGCAACAAAATTACAGGGTCAATGCAGATTCCTGACTTGAATATTCAGGACTTTAAAGTTGAATTGGCGGCCGAAGAATTTCAAACTTTCCCCTCGCATATATTTTCAGATTCGTGGACTGCCGATGGGTCTGTAAATTTTAAAATCTCTGGAAATGGCAATCTGAATCAATTAGAAGATTCCCGTTTTGCGGGGGAAATGGATTTGATAAATTTAAAAATCCGGCTTGAAAAAATATCATCGGAATGGTTACTCAATGCGAAATTAAGATTCAAAGAAAACCGATTCGATATTCGCTCTGCCAGTATCGTCTCCGCTAACAGCAAAGTGGATATCAGCGGTGTTTATCAACATGGCGACTCTCCGAACCTGGAACTGATTCTTACAGGTGAAAAACTTGATATCGATGAACTGTTTCCAGAGTCGCAGGAGAAAGATGCGAAGGTGATTGATTTTCTTGTTGCGAAAGATTTTTTTCAAAAGGGTAGAGGACAAATCCTTTTTGATGTAGGCCAGTTAGATTTTAAGATATTGCATTTGAACAAGGTCGCAGGAAAATTTTCACTCAACGATAAGGTGTTGCAGCTTACAGACTTGAATGTGGGTGACAACCCATTGATTAAGAGCTTTGGTGAATATGCAATTGATGAAAAAGGAGTGAGCACTTTTGAGGGAAGGGTGGAAGCCAAAAATGTGAAAACAGAAAACGTTTTTAGTCTTTTCGGCAATGTATTTGAGAAAAGCCTGAGTGGGGATGTTAAAAAATTTAGTGCCAGAATAAAAGGTAAGGGCAAAGACGGGGCGGAGATTTTAAAGTCATTGTCAGGGGAGATTTCTTTGGATATTCAATCTGGCATGATGGACCAGGAAAAGCTCAAGTACGGAATCAACAAACTTTTCGGGTCGGGTCCGGGTTCACTGCCTTTGAAGAAAAGTACTGTTTCCTCTTTTAAACAATTGTCTGGTGACTTTATTCCCAAGGATGGAATTATTGAGACGGCGAATTTTATTTTTGAAACGGATAATCGTCGAACATCCATCGTCGGAACCTTTGATCTGAAAAAAAACCAGATGGACACAGTAGTCGGTGTTGCGCCACTTGCTGGATTGGATCGGTTTTTGACTAAAATTCCACTTGTTGGGAAAATTATAACCGGCGGTGATGAGAAGAGCCTGTTGAAAACGTATTACAATGTTAAAGGCGATTTTGATGATCCAGAAGTAACCCTTATTCCTTTTACCTCTCTCGGTAAAAAAGTGATAGGTATTTTTCAGGGCATCCTGCAAGCTCCTGGTGAACTCCTGGATGCCTTACCTAAAATTAAAGCTCCATCTTCTTCTACAGAACAAAGCAAATAAAAACATTTAGGATGAAGTGGTTGGGTCGTTAACGCGATTGAATATTTACGATCCTGAACTCGTCAGGTCTTTTCCCCATATGCGCCGCTAAGCTGGCGGTTATGGCGGCAACTTGATCGTCTTGTCCTGACGGGCTGCTGGCAGAAACTTTTCTGGCAGGGGGGGCGGGGGGCGCTTTGTAAGGTATGAGTTTCACCAAAAGTTTAATGGTGAATATGAGAATGATCAACACCGTAAAAATAACGGACATGGCAAGAATTGAAACATTCACGGCTGCTGAAACGCTGGCTTCCATTTTAAATTTCCTTTATCGTTTTATAGCGTCAACTACAGTAGCAAGTGCTTGTATACCAGGTTCCGGGTTGCCGATAACGGGAGCCAGAGCTGCGTGGGTATCTATGCCGCCACCAACATCTCCAAAAAGAGAAAGGAAGACCCCGGCTGCTACCGCACTGCCAATCACCCCTGCTACGTTGGGTCCCATAGCATGCATCAATAAGAAGTTGGAAGAGTCAGCCTCTGACCCCACTTTTTGAGAAACCCGGGCAGCCATGGGAACTGCGGATACTCCCGCAGAACCGATCAAAGGGTTTACCTTGCCTCCTGTAAGTTTACACATAAGTCTCCCGAAAAGCACGCCACCGACCGTAGCAAAAGAGAAAGCCAGTAAACCCAGCACAATTATTTTCAGAGTCTCAATTCGTAAAAAGGTGTCTGCGGTCATGGATGAACCCACAGCAAGAGCAAGAAAGATGGTTACAATATTTATTAAATGAGTTTCGGCAGTTTCATGGAGGCGAGCGGTTACCCCCGATTCACGAAACATGTTACCTAGCATAAACATTCCCAGTAATGGAGTCACCCCTGGCAACATGAGGCAGCAGACAATCGTTACAGCCACCGGGAAAATAATTTTCACTGTTTGTGAAATTGGTTTTAACTGTTCCATCTTGATTTTCCGCTCTTTTTCAGTGGTGAGAAACTTCATAATCGGCGGTTGAATCAAGGGAACCAGAGACATATAAGAATACGCTGCATCGGCTATGGGTGCCAATAAGTGGGGTGCAAGTTTGCTGGCTAAGAAAATGGATGTGGGGCCATCTGCACCACCAATGATTCCGATAGCGCTTGCCTCCTGCATATTGAATCCGAGAAACACAGCACCAATCAGGGTCATATATACACCGATCTGCGCGGCGGCTCCGAGAAGAAGGGTGGTCGGGTTAGCCAGCAAGGGACCAAAATCAGTCAAAGCCCCCACTCCCATAAATATAAGGGGTGGTAAAATTTCGTGTTTGATGCCCTGGTAGAAAAAATTTAAAAGCCCGCCGGTATCCGTACTTGCCATCATGCTCATTGGGATGTTTGCGAGAAGGCAGCCGAAGCCCATAGGTAGTAACAAGAGAGGTTCAAACTTTTTCCAAATGGCGAGGTAAATCAAGAGGCAAGCAACGCCTAACATTAAAGCATCGCCACTTTCCAGACTGGTGAATGCAGTCGAATGAACTATTTTTGATGCAGATGAACTGAAACTAAATTCCATTATCCTATGGTTACCAGTGAGTCGCCCGTTTGAACGTTATCGCCTTCTTTGACCAGAATGGATTGAATGGTTCCAGCCTGATGGGCTTTGATTTCACTTTCCATTTTCATTGATTCCATGATCAGAACGGTATCGCCTTCATTAACTGCATCGCCAACATTGCATTTCATGGAAAAAATAGATCCGGGTAAGGGCGCAGTAAGTGGAGAGCCGCCTCCGCCGCTGGCTGGTGCCGGAGCAGGAGCCGTGGGTGCTGTTGTAGGTGTTGTTGTAACTGGAGCCATTGTTCCCGCTCCACCCATTGCCACTTCAACAGTGAAATCTTTTCCATTGACACGGACCTGATAAACCGATGAGCCAACTTGTGGGGCTGCTGTCGGTTGCGCCGCACCTGCAGATGAGGGTTTTGCCGCCGCCGCCGGACTTGCCGGTGTGGGGTTCCCCCGAGTTTTAAAAAACTTTAACGCAACTTTCCCAAATAGGGCATAAGTCAATCGGTCATCTTCGCTGGTATATTTATCTCCCAGCTCCTTGCATACCCCTTCCCATTCTGGCTCAAGTAAATCTGCTGGGCGGCAATCTGTAACTTTTTTGCCATCGGCAACCTTGGCCATCAGTTCTTCATCAATCGGTGCTGGCAATTTGCCATAATTTCCCATTACGCATTGTCGCGTTTCTTTCGTGATTATTTTATAACGCTCTCCGGTCAGCACATTCAATGTTGCTTGTGAACCCACAATTTGACTGGTGGGGGTGACCAAAGGTGGGTAGCCCATGTCTTTTCTAACACGCGGCACTTCTTTGAGCACTTCTTCGAGTTTGTCTAGAGCATTTTGTTCTTTTAACTGGTTTTCCATATTAGAAATCATGCCACCGGGAATTTGTGATTTGAGGATGTTTATATCCACACCCTGGAAGTCACTTTCAAACTCAGCGTAATTTTTCCTCACTTCTTTGAAGTAGTCGTTAACTTCCTCTAACAGGTTCATATCCAAACCTGTATCTCGCGGAGTTCCTTTTAATGCGGCAACGATACATTCGGTTGGGTAATGAGATGTTCCCATCGACAAGCAGGAAATAGCTGTGTCAACCATATCAACCCCTGCTTCGATGGCACATTGCATATTCATTCCGACAAGACCGGTGGTTGCGTGTGTGTGCAGATGAATGGGGATCTTAACGTTTTTCTTTAATTCTGTGATGAGGGTTTTTGTTACATCGGGTGTCAACAGGCCAGCCATATCTTTGATGCAAAGAATATCCGACCCCATGCTTTCAAGGGTTTTTCCCATCTTGATATAGAGTTCGAGGTTATGTACCGGGCTGACGGTGTAGCTGATGCAACCTTCAACCGTCTCACCACATTTTTTGACGGTATCTACTGCGGTTTCTATATTACGGAAATCATTGAGGGCATCGAAGATTCTGAAAATATTAATCCCGACTTCTACAGATTGTTTGACAAACCGTTCAACAATATCGTCCGCATAATGTCGGTAGCCCACTGCATTTTGTCCGCGCAACAACATCTGAAAAGGGGTTTTGGGCATTTTTTTCTTTAGTGCCCGCGCTCTTTCCCAAGGGTCTTCATTTAAAAACCGGATGCAGGTATCGAAAGTGGCTCCCCCCCAGGTTTCCAGGGAGAAAAAACCCACCTGATCGAGCTTTTCTGCAATGGGCAACATATCTTCTGTTTTCATTCGTGTGGCAAGAAGCGATTGATGGGCATCTCGAAGTACGAGTTCTGTAATTTTTAGTGGGTTGGTTTCCATATCTTTAAGATTCCTTAAAAATCAGGGATGCGATTGGCATTAGAATTGCCCCCATGACAAACTAAATAAATACTCAATAGATTCCAGCAGGGAATATTTATCACTTCACCAGCAGGGAATATTTATCACTTCAGGGGGTATTTAGCACTTTTAAAAAAACAACCCTTTATTTAAAAAATCAAAGAGAAAGAGTTTGAGCTCCGGCTAGGAAGACGAAAGTCTAGTTTATTCTTTTTGCAAAATCAACCCTTATTTACGCCAGGCGATGGGCAATAAAAGGAGAAGGATACCATATATTTCCAGCCTTCCCAATAACATGCAGGCAATCAAAATTCCCTTGCCCATAGCGGGTATGGCGGCGTAATTGCCCATGGCACCCACACCTCCCAGGCCGGGGCCGATATTAAACAAAGAAGCGATAGATGCAGAAATTGCAGTGGTAAGGTCAACACCCATGAATGAAAGCATCATTGCGCTCAGGGCTGAAATCCCCAAAAACAAAAATGTCAGTGCCGCGACATTGGAAAGGTCGTCGGGGTCGATGGTTTTATCCCCTACCTTCACGTGGAAAATAGCCCGCGGATGAACCAGTTTTTTGAGTTCTCTTAAAATAATTTTTATCAGGATAATAAAACGGATGACCTTGAAAGAACCGCTGGTCGAGCCGGAACAACCGCCGATCATCATGATGCCCAGTATCAAAAGTTTGAGATACTCCGGCCATAAATTAAAATCATCGGTAACGAATCCGGTGGTCGTATTAATGGAGACCACAGTGAAAGCGGCACTCCTGAATGCCTGGCCGGCATCGCCATCAGGCGACACTCGGGTGAGCCCCCAGGTTACTAGTAGAATACCTATTATCAGCATGGAGCAATAGGCGCGGAATTCCGGGTTTTTGAATACGCCTGCAAAGTTTCTTCTTACCATCTGCGAATGCAGGGCGAAGTTGATGCCACCGAAAAACATGAACAGAATTATTATGGCTTCAATATATATATTATCAAACACACCCACACTGCCGTTGTGCGGGGAAAACCCGCCTGTGGCGACTATGGAAAATGTATGGCAGACAGCATCGAAGAAATCCAGTCCCGCAAAACGTAGTGCAATAATTTCAATGAGGGTAAGCGCAAGATAAGTTTTCCAGAGAACTTTTGCGGTTTCAGCCAGCCGCGGTTGTGTTTGTTCAACGGTTGCCCCACCGGGGATTTCTGCTTTGAATAAATGAAAACTACCGATACCCAGCATTGGGAAGATGGCCAGGGAAAGCAGGATGATCCCCATTCCTCCTACCCATTGCATCAGGTTCCTCCAGAAAAGAATTCCATGCGGCAACACATCAATATCAATAAGGATCGATGCTCCGGTGGTGGTAAACCCACTGACACTTTCAAATAGAGCGTCGATATAGTTTGGACAGGCTCCTGTCAGGTAAAGTGGAATGGCACCAAAAACGGACATAGCCATCCAGGATGAGGCCACAATTGCGAAGCCTTCGCGGTCGCGCAGCTTTTCAAGGCCAGAAGGGAAGAGTTTCCAGAGCACAAGACCTGAAACAAGACCCGCAGCAAAAGTCAGGCTGAACGCGGAAGTTTCTGAAATAAAACCTTCGAGGGCAGGGTGGTCGTAATACATCGAAACCCCAAGTGGTGCCAGAAGAAGACCGGAAAGAAGAATTAACAGAACCCCAACAACATTTAATATTGCTTGGATATTCATCGAAAAGGAAGAAAGGAGCGCTTGCGACCAAAGAGTTTTTCGATTTTTTCTATGGCTCCGGGCAGGGCCACAACGATGACAGAGTCGCCGGCTTCCAAGGTGATATCATCGTTTGGGATCAGCATTTCTCCTTTTTTGAGAATGGCACCGATGATGGCATCCTTGGGGAATTTGATTTTCGAAAGGGGCTTGTCAAAAATAGTAGAGTCGGGTACCACGCCGATTTCCATGACCTCAGCATCTTCAATCAGTTTAAACACCGACATCACACGCCCTTTCCGCAAATGCTTCAATATGGCACTAACCGTTATCAGGCGCGGGTTGATGGTAATGTCCATGCCAATGGAATCCAGGATAGGCAGGTATTCCGGGTCATTGGTAATAACCAAAGCCCGTTTCGCGCCATATTTTTTTGCTAGTAAAGCGGAAAGGATATTGTTTTCATCGTCATCCGAAAGAGCCAGAAAAAAATCAGCTTCCTTCATATTTATTTCATTGAACAGATCCATATCCGTTCCACTACCATGCATGACAACGGTTTTTTTGAGTTGATCCGCCGCAACGTGGGCCATCTCTCTAGACGGCTCGATGATGCGCACATCGCGGTTGCCCTCTTCCAAGGTTTTCGCAAGGTGAATGGCCATGGGGGTAGCACCGTAAATAATTACTTTATGAACTTCATCGAGAGTTTTATTCAGCATGGGAAGCAGAAAAGGCAGAAACTCTTTATCTACAAGAGTGTAGAACCTGTCGCCCGCATGGATAATATCTTCATCTTTCGGGAGTACCAATTCTCCTTTGCGAACGATGGCTACTATTAGAAACGAATCCAATAACGTGATGTTGCGGATGTCTTGAATTGATTTTCCGGCAATGGGAGCGTTTTCAGGAACATCGAACTCGCGCAAGAGGACTTCTCCATCGGCGAATTCGGCAACGTTGACGACACCCGGAGTCTCAAGAAACTTCAGAATGGTTTCGACCATGATCTGCGGCGGATTGATTGCCTGGTCGATGAATAAATCCTGCGGGGAAAGAATGGCATTCTTGGAGGTGAATTCCATGTCACGCAACCGGGCGAACCGGTTGGGCACTTCAAAACGGGAAGCAAGAAAACAGGCAAGCAGGTTGATCTCGTCTTTTTCGGTGACGGCGATCAACATTTCAGTGGACTTGATGCCAGCCTTGACCAACACGCTGGGCAGACAGGCATTGCCCTGCACCGCCATGACATCAAGTGTGTCTGAAATTCGTCGCGTTCGGTCCAGGTCCTTATCCACAATGGCGACATCGTGGCCTCCCTGCGAAAGTTCCTGGGCAAGGTTAAATCCGACTATTCCCGCTCCAACGATGAGTATTCTCATGCGACCTTATAGAAAAAGAGAAAGATTCTCACTGCTATAATAAGAGTTCCTCGTTTTTTTTGCTACCCGGTATGTTGAGTTATTCGGACTTGTTAAGAAATTTCAGAAAGTCGGAATCTTCGGACATCAGGAGAGTGGTGTCGGTATTTAAAGAATTCTTGTAAGCTTCCATAGATCGCATAAAAGAGTAAAACTTGGGATCTTTATTGAAAGCATCTGCGTAAATTTTTGTCGACAGCCCATCGCCTTCACCACGAATGATTTGTTCCTGTTTATAAGCTTCTGCGACGAGAATGGTTTTTTCCTTGTCGGTTTCAGCGCGAATTTTAGTCGCTTCTTCTTTACCTTCCGAACGGTATTCCATAGCAATACGTTCACGCTCTGTACGCATTCGGTTGAATATGGAGCTGGCAATTTCAGGAGGCAGATCGGTGCGCTTGATTCTCACTTCCACAACTTCCAAACCATATTCTGCGGCTTTAATATTCGTTTCTCTGGTGACCTTTGCCATAATGACATTCCGCGATTCGGTAACAATATCGATGAGGTTGTGGTTACCGATCTCAACGCGCAACTCGGAATAAATAATATCGTCCAACCGCGCCCGGGCACCCTGCTCACCACGAACGGTTTCCAGAAATTTCAGTGGATTACTAATGCGGAACATAGTGAAGTTGTCGATCAATAAATTTTTCTTATCTTTGGTGATTACTTCCACAGGCAAAGAATCGTTATCGAGTAACTGGTTGGGGAAATACTTCACCTGCTGTAAAAAAGGGATTTTGAAATAGAGTCCAGGCTCGGTGATGATCTCTTTTGGTTTTGAAAGTTCCAGCACAATCACACTTTGCGTCATATGTACCGTGAACATTGAAGACGAAATAATGATGATCGCAATCACGCCGGCGATGATAAAGGAGTTTTGTTTCATGGCTATTATTTATTGCCTCCTAATATAGAGTTTCCGCCCAATGGAAGGATTGGCAACACGCCACCGCCTTTATTTTTTCCCATGATGAATTTTTTCACGTTTGGAAGAATCTCTTCCATGGTTTCCAGATAGATTCTTTTTCGGGTGATTTTTGGGGCTTTTTTGTAAGCCTCATATTGCTGAAGAAATCGTTTGGCATCGCCTTCTGCTTTTTTGACCTTTTCTGCACGATACCCCTCGGCGATGCGGATAATTTGTGCCGCCTGCCCACGGGCTTCCGGAATCACTGCATTGCGATAACCCTGGGCTTCGTTGATCATTCTTTCTTTGTCTTCACGGGCTCGAACAACGTCTTTAAAAGAGTCCGCCACTTGTTCAGGTGGATGCACACCTTGAAGCTGAATGGTCACTACTTGTAAGCCGGATTCGTATCTATCAAGGAGTTCCTGAATCTGGACTTTCGCGAGTATCTGGATTTCTGCTTTACCTGTGGTCAGAGCTTCGTCAATTTTTTTACTACCGGTGATTCCGCGAATAACCGTTTCTGTTGAATCGCGAATCAGTTTATGGGGTCGACGAACATTAAACAGGTATTGGACGGAGTCCATAATTCGGTATTGAACTACCAGGTTGATATCGACGATGTTCTGGTCACCGGTAAGCATCAAAGATTCTGCCGGTACCTGTTGTGTTGGCCGTCCCTGTGTGGCTCTGAACCCAATTTCTGCACGACGCACTTGCGTGACTTTTGGGATGTCAGCGTGTTCTATTGGCGATGGAAATTTAAAATGCAATCCCGGTGAAGCAGTTCGGATGAATTTTCCGAATCGCGTCACCACACCTTCTTCATCTGGCTCCACAAAATAGAATGTACCCGGGATAATCCAGACTACCAGTAACAGTAGAATAATCCCCAGTAGCATGGAGGGTTTGAATTGCGGTATCTTTATCTGAGGAATTTCGAAAGGGGGTTTTGGTGGGCCTCCACCTTGGCCTCCACCTCCGCCTTTATTTTTAAACCTGTCATCAGGTTCTTTTGATTCGTGTAAATCATCCCAAGGCATACGCTTTATTCCGTCCGAAAAAGATTTTTAAATAGTCTAAACAATGGGAGTTACGCTATCAGACCCCATCATTCTTGTCAACCTCATCCCACTCCCGTGGGGGAGGGAACCGATCAATGCTTTTTCTTGCGATACAAAAGCCCTTATGCTTCTGGATTGGGCTATGCACGACGAGAAATTATCAATGCCCGTTTTTTTGTGCCGGGATAACATTTGTTTGCCAATATAGATATTGCAACGCACCCTGGGGGCAGGAGCCACCGATTGACAGGGGGAGGATTTTAAATTATCTTAAAACCTACTCAATACATCTGAAAGAATGACCCCAAAGCTAGGGGAGTCAGTAAAAAATTTATTTGAAATCCGTGCAAGCCACGGGAATAAAACTCACTTGCGGGATTTGCCGTCAGAAACTATTTGAAAGAGAACCTTATATGTTAGCTTTTGCGTTAGACATCACCCAGAACAAACCTACCAACTCTAAAGAGAGTGAAGATGATGAACTGAAACAGTATATGGACTACCAGCGCAAGCTGAACCATGAACGTTTGGTTCACCACTCTTTGGATTACGCGAAAAACCAGTTGCAGGAGAATGTAGATTCTTCTGATAGTGAAAAACTGGCGCAGTTTTTACAAAACTTTTTCCCTATGTCGCATAAATTTGCTGATGCTGAGACGCTCATGCTGATGTTGAGAAAATTGATGAATAGTCAAAACTCTACCAATAACTGGTATCGGATGAACTCTTTTTACCACTCGGTGGTTTTTGAAAGCATGCAGAAATTTGTTGAGGTCTATAACCAGATACTGGTCGAATCGCCAGAAAAAGCGAAAGACCTTGGGGCCTCTGAGGGCGTGGAAGTGGATTTTGAAGACTGGGCTTATCTTTATTTCCCTGATATGGATTTTCATATAGGCAAAAGCCTGAGTTATACACATTACCCTTTTGCTAAACGCAACAAAGCCATTGAAGAAAAATGGCAGGAAAAAATAAAGGAAGGGAATCAAAAGCTGAAGCTCTGAAGTTGATTCAGGAGGATTTTGAAATTGATGACACATCTGTGAAACTTTTATTGGGACAAAAAGTAACCCCGCCCGACCTTGAGTTGCTCTACACATCCGTAGAAAACCCAATCTACGAAGCCTTGACAGAAGTCGAGGACGGTCGCTGGGGCGTTATGGATGGGGAATCGTTGCTCGAGCACTCTTATCAAATGGGTTCGCATTTGAAAGTGTGGGAATGGCGGAAACGCGAAGAAGTGGAAAAAGAAACCGA
>JAESTE010000173.1 GCA_016763735.1 Nitrospinaceae bacterium
TATAGCAGGCATGGTCTTGCTCTCACTCGTGCTTGGGTTAGCGATCATCAGTAGCTCTGAAGCAACTGAAACTGAAGCACTCACACCACCAGCTGCTAAAGCTCCTGCGTTCCAGTTCATCCCACGTGGGTGTGTTCCTACTATAGCAGGCGCTGACAACTTGAAACGGCTACATGGTGAAGTCCTTGTCGCTGTGGGTAGTATGAACGGTGGCGGTTTCATGTATCTGTTCGCATCCAAGGATGGATTGACATGGACGATCACTACGGTGAATAAAGCTCGTAGTTATATTTGCCCGAAAGCTGGTGGCGAGTTTTGGCTCCGCTCAAGCTTCCCAACAAAGTCTTTACCGAAAACACCAAATCCAAAATTACATCGCTAAACGGGGAAAGGAAAAATTACCCATGGCTAGAAAGACTACCGCAAAGAAGGGCGCTGGTGCCGCCAAGAAGAACGATAAGACAAAGGCAATGCTCGCAAAGAAACGGGCAAAAGATAAGGAAGCCAAGGCCAAGGCTAAAACTCTGGTTGAAGAAACCAAAAAGCTTGCGCCTCTTGCCAAGGAAATCAATGTCCGTCTTGAAAAAGCAACTGGCATGGAAGACAAGGCATATGACCATCGCCTAGCCGCTGCACTCCAGCTGCAAAAAGCGAAAGAACAATGCGCCGTTGCGAAAGTACCATTTAAAACTTGGTGCGAAGAAAACGTCGATCAATCATATGAAAGCGTTCGCAAACTCGCCGCTGTTGGTGCTGCCGATGATCCCAAGAAAGCCTTGGAAGATTTGCGCGGTAAGAACAAGGAAGCAAACAAGAAGCTTCGGGACGACAAGAAAGCCAAGGCGAAAAAGAAAGCCAGCAAAGGCAAGAGCGATGACGAGCCTGAAGAGGTAGATGAAAATCATACGCCTCATGAAGCCATTGGCCTCGCTATTGAAGCCATGGACGAAGAAGACGCTATCGCCGCTTTGAAAGATTATGCCGATGGATTTGAAATGTCCGTGGTATCACGTGATAACAGTGTTACCGAAGAAATGGAAGAACTGTTTGGTGATCTTGAAAAAGATGAACAGATTGATTTCCTCCGGTGGGCAGCTGAAGAACTTGGTGGTGAACTTGTCTTCACTGAAGAAGAGGAGAAGCCAAAATCAAAACGCCAACGCCGCACACGTAAAGCGGCTTAACTAACACTGCTGCTGTGTGTGTGCCATAACCGGGCGATAGTGACAGCAAGCAGTTCTCCTTACAACACTATCGCCCACTATCTTTCATACAAGTCGGGGAAGACTTCCATGAAAAAATTACTTGAAGCCTCTGAGTTCTGCGATCTCCTTGATCCACTCGAAGCAATTGCTAAACGCCTGAGCAAAGGTGATCGTGAATGGCGTAAGTTCACTTTCTTTTTTAAAAATTCCGGTGACAGTTCCGGTTGCTCCCTCACCCAGCCTCTCTGCGAAGTCGTTGAAGACATCTCAGTTAAACTCTCAGACCGTGCCAAGAAAGTCTTGGATGACATAACAGAAGTGGGGGACTAAATGACTGAAGACGAATTTAAATCCAAAGACACTACGTCCGGTGAAGATTATTACTACACGGATATAGGCGAAGCTAACCTCCGCATTTCACAGCTGGGCAAAGAGCTGGAGTACGCCAGTAAGCTGATGGACAGCATGGCGACTAAGGCTGTCAACTCCCCTGAGCTTGAAGGACGCACGGTTGAGCTGCTTCAGAAAGAGAATACTGATCTTCGAGTTGAGCACGAGCATATGAGGAAAGCATATGACACGATGGTTGAGAGAGGGGTCAACCCTCCTATCTGCTACCTCGACACTGAGGAAACACGCAAGAGGATTAACGGGTTACATAAATTCATCGCTTCCTTCGAACATATATTCTGGAACTTTTATTGGAAATCAGATGACTGAAGATGAAGCAAAAGAAAAAATCTGTCCTCTGTCCTTTCACCCTAGCTGGATTAGTGGCGGCTTTAAATGTAAAGGCAAAGCTTGCATGTCTTGGGAAACAGTCATGGAGCCTATCCCCGGTCACACTCAGTACACTGAAATGAGAGCAACCGATCAAGGCTTCTGCAAGCTGATTGATAAGAAATGCTAACTAAGGACTTTCAGGTGGAGCGGTCACGAGCAAAGAAGCCTTTGTTCTATATCGCTCCTACTCCCCCCAACATGCACCCTATGCAGTTCCAGCTGGCAGGCGTTGAGTATGCCGTGGCTAGGCCTCACTGCCTGTTCGGTGATGCGCCGGGGCTTGGGAAGTCAGCTGAATGTATCATGGTTAGTAACGCTATCGAGGCCAAGAAAACTTTAGTGGTTTGTCCTGCCTCATTGAGATTAAATTGGGAGAGGGAAATCTGGGCGTGGAGTACGCAAGAAAACGTAACCACGTACCCGATTTTGAAGGCTAAGGACGGTGTGGATATTGGCGCTGATTATGTCATTGTATCCTATGCCCTCCTAGCCAACAAAAACATTCGTGAAGCTATCATGGATACCACGTGGGATAACCTTGTACTTGACGAGGCTCACGCGATGAAAGACCCGAACGGTAACACCCGAACAAGGGCTATCTGCGGTTACTATGATGGCAGAGATTTTAACGAGGGTATCGAGAATGTATGTGGAAGAATTACTATGGCCTCTGGAACGATACTACCTAACCAACCGATTGAATGCTACAATGCGGTGCGGCTCATGAATTGGGACGCGATAGACCGTATGTCTCTGGAAGATTTCAGGGAGTACTATTATAGGAAAGGAAGAGGATATGTTACTGGTCCATATATTGCGAAGTTTAAAAACAAGCTCGGTGAGTATGAAGAAGTACAGCGGCACGGTCGTCATATGTCTAACAACGTTCGCAACATACCCATCCGCCTCAAAGACTTGCAATTCAGGCTTCGTAAACATGTCATGGTGCGAAGGTTGACCGAGCACGTGCTGCCCCAGCTGCCTCAGATACGCTGGAAGCCTGTTCCACTCTTACAAGATGCAGGGATCAGGAAAGCTCTCAGTCATCCCGGCTGGGTAGAGGCTGAGAAGCTGTACCAGATGGATGAGGGAGCCTTCTCATCAGGTGCTCCTATAGATGGGTCTATCTCTACCGCCCGAAGGGAGCTAGGGGAGGCTAAAGCCCCCGCCATAGCCGACTATATACATGAGCTGATCAGGAGCGGAACCAATAAGATCATTGTATCTGCTTGGCACCACTCGGTTCTTGATTACCTGAAGCAAAGTCTATCTGAGCATGGCCTCGTTTACATGGACGGTAGGACCAGCGCAACCAACAAACAAAAAGCTGTGGACATGTTCCAAGAGCACGAGGGAACCAAGATTATCTTAGGTCAGATGATAACCCTAATGATGGGCTGGACTTTGATTGCTGCACGTGACGTTGTGAACGCTGAACCTGATTGGGTGTCCGGTAACAATGAACAACTTATGTTCAGGGTTCGCCGCATAGGGCAGAAGGCAGACAAATTGATAGGCCACATGCCATTAGTCCCTGACACTCTGGATGAGCACATACTCAGCACAGTGATCAAGAAGGACAAGAACATTTATCAGGCGTTAGACGCGCCTATCTAGGAGGAAGTATGCACGTATTGTGGGCGTTATTAATCTGCGTAGCTATTTTTGCTGTTGGCGTGGTTATCGGGGTTGTAGCTCGCCACATTAAAGAGCACGAGGAACGTGCAGAGTACTGGGGCGGTAGGTATGGAGGTATAAAGGTTTTCATGAGCGGTGCGGCGACTGTCTATCCTCCTGTGCATCAAGAGTGGATGGACTACCTTGAAGAGACTTTCAAGAAGGACATGAGGGAGATGAACTATGCCCACGCTGATGAGACAGCAACCGTCATGCTGATACATTCTGAGATGAGAAAGAAAGAAGCTTGGGCAGCACTGACAGAACAGCAGAGAGAAGATAAGATCAGGGCGTTCGGTCCTGTGTTACACGGAAACTATGAAGGGAAGATGAATTAATGTTTAGTAATTTAGCACACTGGTGGCCTAGCACACCACCAAAGGAACCTATCAAGCGGAAGCTGGGAAGGCTCCATATTCTCAGGAGTAGAGAGAAGGCTATCAATGACCAGATCACCAAGGATCACGAGGAGATAGCAGCAGCCTTTGATTACAGCGAGATGGAGGCGAGAGTTTTGGCGGCAAGTAATCTGGCGTCAGAAGCTGCGGAGGTGGCA
>JAESTE010000174.1 GCA_016763735.1 Nitrospinaceae bacterium
AAACACCAAAATGTTTATCAGGATTTTTTTGGCTTTTCTGAAAAGCCGTTCGACCTTACCCCTGATCCTAAATACCTCTATTTGAGTCCGAAGCATAAAGAAGTGCTGGCGCATCTGGTTTATGGTTTGCAAGAGAATAATGGTTTCTTGAAAATTATCGGCGAAGTGGGAACGGGTAAGACGATGATCTGCCGTAGTTTTCTAAGGGAGCTTAGAACAGATTTTAACATTGCCTATATATTTAATCCGGCCATCAATGGACTGGAATTATTACAGACCATCAACAGTGAATTGGGATTGCCCGGTAAAAGTAAAAGCAAAAAGAAACTGATCGACCTGCTCAACGTTTTTCTGCTGGAAGAAAGGGCGAAAGGCCACAGAGTAGTCGTTATTATTGATGAAGCTCAGGATTTAGAACCCAAGGTTATGGAGCAATTGAGGTTGCTTTCGAATCTTGAAACCGATACCGAAAAACTCATTCAGATCGTATTGATCGGTCAGCCGGAGTTGGACAAAGTCCTTGCCAAAGACGGACTGCGTCAGTTGCGTCAACGTATTACTATTCAATGGGAATTGTTACCGCTCAATCTTGAAGAGACCCGTGGCTACATTCAACACAGGTTGAATGTGGCTTTAGGAAAAGGGAAGGTGCGCTTTTCTCGTCAAGCAGTCGAAATGATTTTTCGCTATTCGCGCGGAATTCCACGAATGATCAATGTCATCTGTGACCGGACTTTGCTGATCGCTTATACGGAAAGCACCAAAAAAATTAGTCCGCAAATTGTTAAAATTGCTGTGAAAGATATTGGTAGTCTGGTACCGCTTGAATCCTGGGCCGACAAGTTTTGGAAGCTAGTGATCCCTTCGGCGATTGCAGCGGGAATTGGTTTCTTCGCTCTGAACTTTTTTGCGTTACCAGAATTCGATAACAAACCGCAAGGCAAAGACATTGCCGCTTTAATTAAAGAAGACCCCATCGACCTGTCGTCACCGGGCGAACTGATCAACTATTCTGCTGCTTCCGCAACAGTTGCTCTGAGTTCTCCAGTGAATGTGCCTGAAGTGGTGCCGCAGTCGGCTGTAGTTGCCTCTCCCAAACCAGTTTCAAGCAATGGAATGTTGAGTATTTCAGATTCGGGGAAACTTGTAACCTATCTATCCAGTCTGACGTTAATGGAAAGTAAGCTGGAAGCTGTTAAATGGATTTTCGAAGCCTGGAATATTGCCCCCGAAAACCTTCAAGACAAAGAAGACCTGGAAATATTGATAGAGGACCATCAGCTACTTCAATATGAAATAAATGGAACCATGAAACGGTTGCAGAGCCTCAATTATCCTGCACTGTTAGAGATTGCACTTCCCAATGCACAGGGAACCAAATATCTTGCCCTGTCTTCTATCAAAGGGGATACAGGTGTGTTCGGATCGGTGGATAAAATTGAAATGCCGCTTTCGATCATCAATTCGATTTGGACAAGGAAAGCGATTGTCTTATGGAAAGACTTCGAAAACCTGCCGGAATCATTTGATCTGGGATTCAAAGGTAAAGAAGCGGTGTGGCTGCAAAAAAATCTTCGGCTTCTCGGTTATTTTCAAGGGAGAGAAGCTCCTTTATACGGACCCAAAACGATTCAAGCTGTAAGAAGGCTTCAGCGTAATAACAATATTAAAGATGATGGCAAATTTCAAATAGATAGTAAGATGCTTGTATATAATCTTCTGCAAATTTATCCGACCCCAGAGCTGGTAATCCGGTAACTCATATACAGGCATAGAAAATGAGCACGATTTTAAAAACGCTAAAAAAACTTGAAGAAGAAAAAAGCGTTTTAGAAAAGGGATTGGACTTAAAGGAACTTGTTCTTCAAGATGAAGAAAACCTTTTTTTCAATTCACCTTCAGAGACTCCCCGAAAAATATTTTTAATAAGCGCAATATTATTTAGCGGAATCGCGTTCGGTCTGTTTTGGGCATGGAAGGGCAACCCCCCAGAGAATCAAGTTGTTCGGGTTTCACCGCCGAATACGGGTTATTATAAGACCCCGACACCAGTAAAAAATCAATATGTCACACCGGTTCCCGGCATACCGCTTTCAAATATTCCTGAACAAAAAAAACCTTATCAAAGTCCTGCTTCAGAGAATAATTTTTATGCAGTAGAAAAAGAAATTCCAAACAATGTAGTGAGAACCATTGAGTCTGCTAAACCGCCAGCCGTTCTTGCAAGAGACAATTCTCAGAAGCAGCAACGACGGGATGTTTATGAAATCCAGTCTTTGATCGCATCCGCGAAATCGCTGGCAGACGAGCCGGAAGAAATTCTTATTCCACATTTCAACAACAGTCTCTCTATTCCCAATTTAAAAGTAAAAGGGATTATCTATTTTTCTCCAGAGAGTCCTTCCAATCATATTTTTGTTTCGACCTCAAAAAGTAATAATCATAAAATGCGCGTTGGAGATTCAATTGATTCCGCTACTCTTATGGAAATAGAATCAACGGGTGCGGTGTTTGCTTATCAGGGTGAAACCGCTTTCCTGAATATCGGCCGCTAGGCGGCGAACCGCCGCTGGTGATAGGTCGACTCCCGTGAGGCTAAACTGGGCCGCCAAGCTTTTTACTGTAATATTTCCGTCTTCGTAGAAGACCCTGCTAGTGACGATCCGTTGCGGCAAACCTGACCAAACTTTTTACTCGGAACAGAAATATTGCACACGGTCTACAAAGCGATTTCACCGGAAGAGATGAATCGGATACTTGCTTATTGCAAGCAACATACTCTCTTTGAGATTTATCCCGGCGAAGAAGGTTCACAAAAAACGGTGATTGTAAATTCGCGTCAGGAAAACGAACCCTTGGAAAATTTTAAACCACTAGGTGCCTTTTATTGCAATTATCTGGGAGAAGGAATTATCTCTCTTGATCAGGAAGAGTCTGATTACGATGCGATGCCATCGGCGCAAAAACATGTGGTGGCGATCAAGCAGGTGATAGATATTCTTATCGAAAGAGCTCGCCCCGGAGCGCAACTGCAGTTTCCCGTTTGAACAAAGAATCTGCATAATTCTGAGATCCTTCCATCTGCGCTCATGCCAGAAATGAGTATGTGCTCCGATTTACCAATACTGACGAATCTATAGTTAAGGGCTTGACTGTATTGTCTGGTTTCATAAGCTCTGACCAACTCGCCCCACGCGAAGTGGGGGGTTGACTTTGTTTGTTGATCTCTGATAAACCCTATCGGCTATGTATTTTCAAGATATCATTTTAAATCTTCAGAATTTTTGGGCATCACGCGAATGCGCCATCCATCAGCCTTATGATATTGAGGTGGGGGCTGGCACGTTTAATCCCTGCACTTTTTTCAGGGTGTTGGGTCCCGAACCTTATAATGCTGCGTATGTGGAACCCTCTCGCCGTCCGACCGATGGCAGGTATGGGAAAAACCCGAATCGGCTACAACATTACTACCAGTTTCAGGTGATTCTTAAACCGTCCCCGGAAGATGTACAGAATCAATATTTAAATAGTCTCACCGTTTTGGGCGTAGACCCTCTGAAGCACGATATCCGGTTTGTTGAGGATGATTGGGAGTCGCCGACCCTGGGAGCCTGGGGGCTGGGTTGGGAAGTCTGGCTGGATGGTATGGAGATTACCCAGTTCACTTATTTTCAACAAGTGGGTGGCATAGATTTAAAACCGGTTACCGTAGAGCTGACTTATGGATTGGAACGCATCGCGATGTATTTGCAAAATGTGGAAAATGTCTATGATTTGAAATGGAACAAAAATCTTCTATATGGCGATGTCCACCTCGAAACGGAAAAACAGTTTTCCCGCTATAATTTTGAAGCTTCCAATAAGGAACGATTGTTTCAGTGGTTTGATATGTATGAAGCAGAAGCGAAAGAGTTGTTGGAAAAGGAACTGGTTCTTCCTGCTTATGATTACACGTTGAAATGTTCGCATGCATTTAACTTGTTAGATGCGAGAGGGGCTATCAGCGTAACCGAGCGCACAGGTTTTATAGGGAGGGTTCGCAGCCTTTCGCGTTTATGTGCTGAAGTTTATGTGCAGCAGAGAGAGGCCATGCAGTTTCCTCTGTTAAAAAATAAATCTTAATCCCACAAAGTGGGTTTAATTCCCCGTGGCTTGCCACGCCTGTTAAATAAAAATATTTTTGGGATACCCCCGGGGTAGTTCATTCAGGTGAATTTTCGTTATCTGCCATGGTTGAGTTTTCACCCCATTTTCTTATTTGCGTACGCACTGTCATTAAATCGGGGTGCTTGATTTCTTCATAAATTTTTAAGACTTCATTTGCACGCTCGCTGGCTTCGATAAATTTTTCCTGATTGCCCAATCCCATACATATTTTCCAGAGCGCTTCCCCTTCTAACTCTCGATTGCCAATTTTTTTTGATAATTTCAGAGCATCTTCAAAGTAAATTGCTGCCTGGTCATTTTCATTATTTTCCTGATGCGTGCTCCCTAGTTGTATCAATAGCCTGCCTTCTCCCTGCACGTCCTTGTTTTTCCGTGCCGAGAACAAACCCTTTTCGAGGTAAATAAGGGCTTTTGCTATATCTCCAGATTTAACGGCGAGTTCGCTTAACTTTTTAGTTAACTCGGTTTCTAAAGGACGACCTTTTGTTCGTTGTGCGAGATCAAGGCCATCTTCAAAATAGTCGAGAGCTTTTTCCATTTCTTCCAGCCCCAGGCAAGTTTCCCCCAGCATGTTCAATAAATGAACCTGTTTTAATTTATCGTCTTTTTGTTTTGCCATTTCAAGAGCTTGGTCGCCATAATCAACGGCTTTTTGAAAGTCACCGATTTGGTTGTTTGCTTCTCCCAGTTTTTCCAAGATGTCCATCTCTTCCGACTTTCCTCCTGCCGCCTGGGTGAATTTAAGGTCTTGCTCTAGAAACTCTAGGGCGCGTTTATAATTTTTCAAGGCCATGCAGGCCACCCCCAAATGCCGGAGTGCCGTCTTCTCTCCCTGAGTGTCGCCGGTTTTTTTGCAAAGCAAGAGTGCGCGCTCCATGAATTCCAATGCTCTTTGTGGTTGGTTCAACCTGTTATATTCAGGCCCCAGATTCAAGAGATGCATACGTTCGGCTTCTTTATCATCCAGTTGCTGAGCTGCAGACAAAGCCGCTTCAAACCAGCGGATGGTTTCTGCAGGTTGTAACCGTTTCACAATAAGCTCGGCACCATTTTCTGTATAGGCACTGCATATTTTTGCGGCATCTATATCTTTGGAACAATTTTTCTGGGCCCATTCCTGCCCGGCTTTAATGTTATCCAGTTCCTGGTCGAAATACATCATGCCTTTGATTTGGGCTTTACCGCCTTTGACGCTTAATTTTTGTGCTGTTTCCAGAGCGTTCATAAACTCGGTGGCCAAACGTCGCTCGGCCATTCCTTGTTCTCCACCTGATATAAGGGGTTTGACAAATTTCCTTACGAGATCATGTAGAGAAAAACGGTCATTGTTTTCATTAGTTTGAACGAGGCCATATTGCACGAGACCAATCAGCGATAAATTATCGGTGTCTTCGCAAACAAATGATTCTGCTTTCGCGCTAAAGGAGCCAGGAAAAACAGTCAGTTTTCTTAGCACTACGGCTGCCTTGTCTGGCAAAAGAGTGTAGCTATATTTTAACGAAGCTTCGATGCCCGTGGCCAGGGTTTCGTTGTCACCATGGCCCAGGCCTTTTTTAACATCGCGAAACTTAGTGGCAAAATATTCTGGGTCCATCGTGGCGTTGATGGCAAACAATTTACCAATCAATTCCAGTGCGAGTGGAACGTCTTTACAGATTTTTGAAATTTCTTTTATCGCATGACTGAGTTTCGGGCAGAGCAGTGTCAGCATATTATGCGAATCAAGAAAATCCAAAGTATCCAGTTTAATGGAAACAAAACCCGGCTGGTTAACAGGTTTAACGGAAGTGACGATTAAAAGCCATGAAGGAGGGGGGATGAGAGATTTTATCTGTTTTGGGCCTGCAGCATTATCGAGAATCAGCATTCCCGATTGTCTTTTCAAAGTTGTTCGATACAGTTTTGCCAGAGCTTTTGTATCTGTTGGCAGAGTCTGGTTTGGCTTGAAGCGGGTGATGATTCGGCCCATTATTTCTACGGGTGAAGGGGCTTTCGGGTCACCGCCACGCATATCCATAAAAACCTGATCTCCAGGAAACTGCGAAGAGAATTTTCTAATCATCATTACAGCCAGGGTGGTTTTACCCGTGCCAGCGTGACCACTGAAGCTGATCATCACCGGTGGTTTACCAGTACGCGCTACAACATCTTTGAATATTTCTTTTCTTCCAATGAACAACTCGGGTTCAGGGGGAGGTAGATAAAGTTTGACATCACCCACGCCCATTTCAGGAGACATCTTGATTGCCTTTTCCACCAATTCTTTCGCCCTTTTTGCTTGATTGGGACTACGCAACTTAGGCTCGTTCGATTCTGAACTGGATGAACCAGATGAGCCTTTTTTGCCAGAAGAGCCCTTTTTAGACATCTTTGAAATCAGGCCTGCGACAATAGCAATGACTGCAATGACTATAATGATTGTTGTCATTTAAGTATCTGTCTCATAGTTCAAGCAAAGGAAATTCCAGACAGGGCAAAATATGGAGTAAGACAGAGAATATATCATATTATGATTCCTGCTATTTGTGTTTCGTAGGAGAATTCTGAAGGTTGACTTTGAAAATTTTTGCTCGATAATACTCATTTTTGCCCTTTATCATTTGTTTTCAGGAAATTCTGGTTTTAAAGACACCTTATTAATATGGCTGAATTTTTTTTAGAAACTGGTTCCGAAGAGCTTCCTTCCGGGTATGTTCAACCCGCCTTGGACTATATGCACAAAGAACTGTCCTCTTTTTTTTCCAAGAACCGGATTGAAGCAGAGGCCCCCAAAACCATGGGCACTCCAAGACGGCTGATAGTCTCGGTAAAAGGAGTGATGGCCATGCAGGAAGACTCTGTGGATGAGTTTCTTGGGCCGGGAATTTCAGTGGCCTATGATGATCAAGGCCAACCCACTAAAGCCGCAACAGGTTTTGCGCGTGGCAAGGGAATTGATGTTTCTGACCTGATTCGCAAACAAACTCCTAAAGGAGAAGTGATTTGTGCCCGGGTTGAAAATAAAGGTCGTGTCACTGCATCCTTATTAAATGAATATCTGCCGCAATTGATCAGTGAAATCCCATTTCCGAAAAAAATGCGCTGGCAAAATAAATCCCGTCTTTTTGCCCGACCTTTGCATTGGGTTACCGCCTTGTTTGAGGGGCAGGCCCTGCAGTTTTAATTCGATGGCATTGCCAACGATACTGTTTCGCGGGGGCATCGTTTTCTGAATCCTGAAAAATTTCAGGTTAAAGACCTTGAATCGTATTTAGCAGAATGTGAAAAACATTTTTTAGTCGTTGATCCCGATATCAGAAAAAAAACCATTTTGGAGCAAGTTCAGCAGTTAGCCGAAAAAGCTGGAGGTCATATTAAAGAAGACGAGGAACTGCTGAACCTGGTAAATTTTCTTGTTGAGTTTCCAGTAGCCATTAAAGGAAATTTTGATTCCGGTTTTTTAGAGTTGCCACAAGAGCTACTGGTGATAACAATGAAATACCACCAGAAATATTTTCCCGTCTGGGATAAGGAAGAGAAGCTTCTCCCTTGTTTTATTACCGTCAGCAATATGCCTGTATCGGAAGGGAATGAAATACAAAAAGGCAACGAGCGTGTTTTGCGTGCGCGGCTTGAAGATGCTCGCTTTTTTTACGATGAAGACCGAAAGAAAAAACTCGAAGATTTTATTGAACCTCTAAAAGGTGTCGTGTTCCAGAAAAAACTGGGAACGGTTTTTGAAAAAGTAAACCGGGTCACCAATCTAGCAGGAATTCTTGCGAATGAAGTATGTCCGCAAAAAGAAACACAAGCGAGAAGAGCGGCTGAATTATGCAAAGCCGATCTGGTCAGCCAGATGGTGTTCGAGTTTCCCGAGTTGCAGGGAATCATGGGCGGCTATTATGCTTCCCACTCAGGAGAAGATGCCGAAGTTGCTCAGGCGATCAAAGAACATTATCGCCCCACCTTCGCGGGGGATGATTTGCCCTCCTGCGATTCAGGTGCCTGCGTTGCCATAGCAGATAAGCTCGATACCATTATCGGTTGTATAGGTGTAGGACTGATTCCATCCGGCTCTGAAGATCCTTATGGGTTGAGGAGGCATGCTTTGGGTATTTTGCAAATCGTGCTGGATCGAGGATGGCAACTTTCTTTTCAAAGCCTCGTGGAGAATGGCCTCAATCTTATTGCGAATAAAGCTAAGCTGAACAAAGATGAAATAAAAAAACATGTAGAAGAATTATTTTCTCAGAGATACAAAACTTTGTTGAATGGAGAAGGTTTCCCCTACGACGCGATTGATTGTGTTCTGTCTACAGGAATGGATTCTATTGTTGATGTGAAAGCAAAAGTGGCGGCTTTTTCCGATTTGAAAAAACAGCCTTATTTTGAGCCTCTTGCCATTGCTTTCCGAAGGGTTGCCAGTATTTTAGATAAAAAAGTAGATGGGGAGATCGACCCTGGATTGTTGAATGAACCTGCAGAAAAACAACTGTATGCAGCTTTTTTAAAGGTGCGCGATCCGGTACTGAATCATATTAAAAATAAGGAGTTTTCCAGCGCATTGGAAAAGATGGGGGAGATAAAACCCTCTGTGGATGATTTTTTTGACAATGTCATGGTGATGGTTGAAGACCCTGCCCTGCGCGCAAACCGCCTTTGCCTGCTACGCGATATATCCGGCCTGTTTTCAGGTCTTGCTGACTTTTCAAAAATCGTTTTGAAAAAAGGTTGACATCATTTTTGCAGGTACCCATAATAAAAAATTCTGCATGATAAACACGAATAAAAATAACTCCGCAAGGATTTGGAGGCACAAATGAATATTGCACTCACCGGCATTACTGGAATGGTGGGCTCCCATTTTATAAAAAAGATTTTGGAAGATAATTCCAAAAGCGCAACCTATAACATCAAAGCCTTGATCCGCGAAGGCAGTGTTGTTGAGCATTTAAAAACTTTCGAAGATATTGATTACATCATTGGCGGTCTCGAAGATAAAGAGTCGCTTGCGAAACTGGTGCAGGACGCAGAAGTTCTGGTACATCTTGCCCATTTCCCCGGCCCGGTTCAAACCGTGGAAGAACTGGTGAAGGTCAATATCGATGGTTCTTTTGATTTACTGGAAGAAGCGCGCAAGGCCAAAGTGAAACAGGTCATTTTTATGAGTGCCTGCACAGTTTTTGGAGAGGTGTTGCCTACCGTAAATAAGGAAAACCCGATGGACGAAAATCATCCAGTTCGGCCTAGCAATCTGTACGGTTCCATCAAAAACTCAATTGAAGGATTCTGTTTTCAATTTCAAAAAAGCCGCGCATTCGATATCACCATCTTGCGACCTGTCACCATTTATGGTGTGCGTCCACAGTTGGATAAGTCGGAATGGTTTCAGACCATTGATTTTCTCGCCACCAACTATAATGTTGACCTGAAAGGCAGTACCAAATATATTTCAGTCGACTCTGTGGTGCAAGGCATTCAATGCACACTTGGAAATGCCGACGCGGCTGGGAAAATTTATCATCTGGTGGATGGTCATATACATAACCTGACATTGGGGAATATGATTGCCGATACCATTGAGTCCTTCGGTGAATGTGAAGGTGTCCCGGGTGATGATGGAGTCCCCATGTCTAATCAAGCCGCAAAAGATATTGGTGTGGAATTTCGTGGTGAAGAATCCATAGTTGAATATATAGAGCTCATCCATAAATTGCAGGGTGAGTATGGTGGTGAGCGTAATATTAACAACTGGTAAAGGTATGAATGTGTCTTCCCTAACATCACAATCTTTTATTGAACGCTTGATTCAAGAAGATTACGAATTTTTCACTGGCGTGCCCTGCTCTTTGCTTTCCGGGTTGATTTATGAACTGGAAAGTCAGAAAGAGGGAATTCGTTACGTTCCATCTGTTCGCGAGGATGCGGCGGTGGGGTTGTGCGTAGGTGCCTACCTTGCAGGAACGATGCCCGTTCTTCTCATGCAAAATTCTGGTTTGGGATACTGCCTCAATGCCTTCACTTCCCTGAGCTTGATTTATAAGATACCCACATTGGTCATTATGAGTTGGCGTGGTAAAGCGGGCAAAGATGCTCCCGAACACATCATCATGGGCGATATCGACCAGGAACTTCTCAAGACTGCGGGTATGGAATATTCAATCCTCAGTGAAGAAAATTGTGAAGAAGTGCTTAAAAAGGCAAAACAAAAAATTTGCGATGAAAAGTTACCCTATACATTGATTATTGAGAAAGGGTTATTTGATGAAAGGCACTGAAGCATTTCAGGAGTTGATACCTCTAATTAAAGACGAGCCGGTGGTTCATGCCAATGGTTTCATTTGCCGGGAATCGTTTTCCCTTAAAGATCGTGAAGCTAATTTTTATATGATCGGTTCGATGGGGTTGGCCTCATCCATTGGCTTAGGGGTTGCCTTATGCAAACCTGATAAAAAGGTAATCATCATTGATGGCGATGGAAACGTGCTGATGGCAATGGGAACTCTGGCCATGATTGCCGCAGAAGCACCGAAAAACCTGATTCATGTTGTTATAGATAATGAAGTGTATGAATCGACAGGAAGCCAGCGATCTCTCTCAAGCAAAGTGAGGCTCGAAGAAGTTGCGAGAAGCACGGGCTATAAAAATGTTTTGAGAGTAGAAAAAAGGGAAGAAATTAAAGCAGCATTTTTAAAACTTAAAGATTCTGCGGGTCCCAATTTTCTGCTGATCAAAGTCGAACCCGGATTCGACCCCGCTACCGGACGCGTAACCCACACCCCCGAAGAAATCACCGACCGATTTATGCAGGCCATTGGTTAATGGTTCCCAAATAAACGACTCCGCCGCAAGCAGATGGGGTATCCCAAAAATATTTTTATTTAACAGGCGTGGCAAGCCACGGGGAATCAAACCCACTTTGTGGGATTAAGGATAAAAAAAACCGCTACCCCCTTTGAAAGGGTAACGGTTTAGATAATATTGGCCTATCTGCCTCCCACGCTAATGGGCTGCTCGCTGCAGGGGCAAAACTTCTATCTAGAAGCTTGAGAGCTTTTGTTTTGCAGAACAGGAGTTGACCCCCATTGCCTCCGACGCTAGTGGATTAGGCAAGAACGTCTACCTGACCGCCTGATCCGGATTCAGAGGTTTGTGCGTTTGCGGAACCAGAGTTATCCTGACTCACAACGCCTCCTTCTTCTCCACCCAAATCGCTGGATGCTTGTACGGGAGGAACAGCACTGGTCTGAGCTTCCTGAGATCCCTGCGTTTCGTTTGATGCAGACTGTGTGGTATCTGAGGTTTCTGTACTGGTTGCCGCAGTGGATCTTGGTGCTGCGACCGAATTTCCTAAGCTTGAAACGTCCATAGTCATGTGCCCCTTCTTTATTTAAAAAAGAAAAAATTATTATTTTTTAGGATGTAAATTAAATCTTA
>JAESTE010000013.1 GCA_016763735.1 Nitrospinaceae bacterium
GACACATAGCCTTCTAATTGGTAATCCCCAGAACTCGATTTTACCTCCACCAATGACTTGCCAAGGTCAGCACCAAATAACTCTGCAATGCGGTAATGGATCTGATCTGTCGGTAAAGTCTGAATAACATCACGTCCGTTATGAGTCAATTGAAATTGAATAGCAGGATAGGCTAGTGCCTGCTGCGTCACCACTTGAGTGATATGAGAGAATTCGGTGGAATCGCCTTTCAGGAATTTACTGCGAGCTGGGGTACTATAAAATAATTGCGCCACTTCGATGGTTGTTCCCTGAGGACAGGCGAAATCCTTCTCTTCCATGAGGGTCCCCCCTTCAACCACGATCAATTTTCCGCCCTGAGTTTCATTGCGCGCACTTGTGCAACGAACTTTTGCTATGGAAGCAATACTCGGCAAAGCTTCGCCACGAAATCCCAACGACTGAATTGTTTCAAGATCGCTGAATTCAGAAATTTTACTGGTCGCGTGCCGGGAAAATGCGAGTTTGCATTCCTCCGGGAGCATACCCATACCATTATCCATAATACGGATTTTCTTTTTACCCCCACCTTCAATATCAAGTCGAATAAGGGTGGCACCCGCATCGATGGAGTTTTCTACCAACTCTTTCACCACAGAGGCTGGCCGTTCGACCACCTCCCCTGCCGCTATCTGGTTGGCCAGATCATCCGAAAGAATCCGGATTTGCGGTATATTTATATCTGGAGATGTGGGCATAGAAATCCTTCGAGTTTTCCAAAGTGAGGAAGTTCATTTTTTTTAAAACAAATCTAAAACGATTGCAAGTCAATTGGTGATATGATGCTAAAGATGCAATTTGGAGACCCCTCGTTGGACAATCACTTCTTCGAAAAAAATCTAGCTCTGCTGAAAGATCCTATTTCATGGTCCGTAGATATTCACCAAGAGCTATCGGAAAAAATCACTGTTTTCGATGCTAATTCGGGGCAGCCTACCGCTCAGTATGGAAATATTCTATTACACAGTAAATACGACCCAGAAAAAGAAGAGGCCGATTTCGCCAAAAATATCCCACCGGGAAGCCGGGTATGCTTGTATGGATTTGGTCTCGGTTACCATCTACAACCCTTGTTGGAAAAAATGGGTCCTGATGGCTTCTTACTAGTAATTGAACTCAATCTGGATATTTTAGCAGCTGCGTTAAAAATAAAAGATCATACGCGACTTTTTAAAGATAACCGATTCAAACTGATTTCTGGAGTCGACGAGTCAAAAGTTTCCGATGAAATATCGCGAGAAATGCAACACATCTCAGAAGAGGACTCTGACAAACTTGAGATATTGTTTCATGCTCCGTCTTTCAAATGCATACCAGACAATTTTCCGGCTTTAAAAAATGCTCTGGAAATATTGTTAATGGAACGAAGGTTTCCCGCAATGTTCCGTGATCTGGAGCAAGTCAATGTCTCGCGCAATGAAGAGAAGGTAAAAAAATCTCCAGGCATCAATTCTTTAAAGAATGCTCACTCAGGGCGGCCCGGCCTTATGGTAAGTGCCGGCCCCTCCCTTGACACCGTATTGCCTTACCTTAGACATCTACAAGATAATTTTGTGCTAACTTGTGTCGACACAGCGTTTCCCGCTCTTCTTAAAAATGGCATACATCCTGATTATGTATTTTCTCTTGATCCGCAGTATGAAAGTGCTTTCCATTTTTGCGGATATACAAATGGCTCCACGAAATTGATTTTCACACCCACCGCGAACCACAATGTATTAAAAAATTTTCCCGGTGACTGCTTCGTGGTTTACAAAGAAGGCCATGCGCTTGGTCAACGCGAGGAAATAGAAAAAAAAGGAGTTACGCAAGCGGGCGGTTCGGTGGCCTGTCTGGGTGTCGATGCTTTAATTCAATTTGGATGCGATCCCATCTTTTTAATCGGACAGGATTGCGCATTGACTAGCGATCGTTATTATTCAAAACACAGTCGGTTCAATCAGCAACTCTTCTCTCAAATATCCGGTTCCGCACAGCTTAATAAGCTGCATCAAGAAAAATTCCAGAAAAAAAAGCCTGTGAAGGTAAAAAATACGTATGGAAATGAAATATTGACCGACCAATTGATGTACAGCTATTTGCGCAATCTGGAACAAATCTCCATGCAATATAAAAGCACTCGGATATACAATCTATGCTCGCAGGGGGCTGCGATAGACGGTATTGATCCCCTCTATTCCATCAGCGAATTAAAGCGTTGGTTTTCATAAGAACTTAACTATGAGTCAAAACAGAAACCTTATTAAATATCTGCCGCATTTAGGGCTCCTGGCCTTGATCGTTTTTTTAATCACAGACACTGCGCCAATAATCCTATCTACCTCAAACCCTGAAAAAAGTTCAAAGAAAATGGAAGGCAGTCACAAAGAAGGTAGCCACAATGAAGGTAGCAACGGTCAAAATATTTCACAGGAAGAGAAAGAAAAAAGGATGGGCATCTTCCACTACAACGAAGGTAACAAAAGTTTCAAAGAGGGCCGGTTTGATGAGGCCATAGGTAATTACAAAAAAGCACTCCATCATAATAAGACCCTCAAAGAGGCTGCTGTAAATCTGAGTACGGCTTATATGAAAAACTTAAATTTTGACGAAGCGTTAGAAGCCTTAAAGGTGGGGATGGCACTTGACTCGACAAATCCGCACATCCACTATAACTATGCCTGTTATTACTCTTTAATCGGTCAGCCTAAAGCCAGTATGGAGAAATTACAGGACGCGGTCCATTTTGGATTCACCAATTTCAAGCAGATTGAGACAGACCCTGACTTGGAAAAACTCCGACAATCGTCTGAGTTTAAAAGTGCGGGTCTCACGTCAAACACCAAAATTTTATTTGAGTGGAATCAGGGCGACCGCACCCGAGGGGTTGATCTTTAATCCTACCTCCCCTTTTAACAGCGATAACATGGGCTCGCCGATACATTCCCTTCTCCAGCCCTGCAGAAGAAAATTTTCGTCCATATTTAGTTTTTGCTCAAAGTGGGTAGCGAAGCAATGTATCCGTTTGCGGTCCGCCAGAACACTGGGTTCGATTTTCAATTCTTCGGAACGAATTTGCACGAAGGCAGACAATAGTTCTTCGATGCCGCGCGTGGTGGAATAGCCATCCGATTCTGGCAATACAGGTAAATCACCTTCAGCTACAGCATCTCCCTTCTCAACCGCTTGTATGATGGCGGCTCCACTTTTGCCAACTTCCTTATGGTAGAATCCTCTTAATGACGAAAGCTCTCCTGCTTCACGCGGCATTTTCCGGGCAATTTCCAACAACGTTTCATCGCGTACTATGGACTTTGCCAGACAGTCTCGGGATACAGCAACATTTTCTCTCCAAGCCGCCAGTTCTCTTAGCACGGCCAGATTTTTGGGTTTCAGACTTCGCAGACTTTTAATTTTCAAAAAACGCTTTTGCGGATCGGGCAAAGCAAACGTTTCTGGATCTTCCCAGTTTTTCACTTCTCCTGCGACCCAGTCGTTTCTCTTCAACTCCGTCAATCTCTCAATGAGTCTTTCATAAGCAGGCATGAGATAGCGGACATCATCGATGGCATACGTTATCTGGTTCTCACTTAAAGGTCGTCGGCACCAGTCAGTATAAGTTTCTGACTTATGGATGTGCTTGCCCAAAGCTTTTTGTATTAGCTTGGCAAATGAAATTTGTGATCCCCAACCTACAAGAGCAGCGGCAACCTGAGTATCAAACACCGGCGGGATAACTTGCCCGCAAAGGCGCACCAGGATCTCTAGATCCTGACGGGCTGCGTGAAATACTTTTATTTTGCTGGGGTCCTTTAGAATCTCCAATAAGGGAGTCAAATCTTTCAGCAGGATGGGATCGATAGCCCCGCACCCCTCTTTTCCCGCAACCTGGATGAGTCCTATACGATGGAAATAGGTTCTTTCACGGACAAATTCTGTATCAACAGCAAGAACATCGGATGACTCCAAGCTCTTACAAAAATCTTTTAACTGGTCTGAAGTTGTTATATACATAGATTTTCAAATAAATGGCTAATAAATAGCACGGGATAAAACGATAAATTATATTTGATTATAGTTCGTATGGATAGAGTTAATAACAACCTTTTATGGAATAAAAAAAGGCACAGCAACATAGTCGCTGTGCCTCAATAAAAACTTGGTCACTACTTTTATTATCTATCTTCTAGCTGATATTCGTCTTTCTCATGAACTTTATTAGATGTATTGCCAGAACTGCTTTCTTTATCCGTAAAGTCGATCAATTTCTGTTCCCCATCTTTCCAAAACCTATTGCTCAGTTTTTTTGGGGATAGTACTTTCTTAAGCTCACCTTTGGCGTCGAAAATCTTGACTTCGTAGAACATAACGCGCCTTGCCTCCAAAGAATGTCTCCAATACCTTGTTTTTAAAAGTGCTATTTAAACACTAAAAACAAGATTTACCCTGCAAAACACATTCACCTTAAAATTAAATATTTCCAATGTCAAGGAAATAAGATCAACAATTTCAATGGTTAAACTTAAAATTACCACAAATTGTATAAGATTTACTCTAGCGACATTTTGGTTGCCCTTTGAAACCTTTTAAAACATAAAAAACCAATCGATTTCTTTTCAAAAAGTTAACCAAAAAAACATATTTTATCCGTTGCTCTATTTATCCAAACCATTGATTTTAAATAACAAATATAAACCAAGCCGAATCACGAAAAGCCCCGATTTTTCATTGACTTTCCACATTGCATCCCCTATCTTTACATTGTATTTAAAGGAGCACTTCGATGAGTTTTTCTCCACCCTTTTCCATTGAGAAACGATGAAAATATTGGGAATGGACACATCCTCACCTTCAGGAAGTGTCGCTCTTCTGGATGATAACGATCTGGTTTCCGAATCATTGATTGAAGGCTCACCCGCCTATTCCGACAAGCTTTTATTTGAGATTGATGCCATGCTCAATGGCTCCGGAACAAAATTAAATGAAATTGACGGATTTGTGATTACAACGGGTCCTGGGTCATTTACTGGACTAAGAGTAGGAATCAGTTTGCTCAAAGGTTTTATTCTGGCGACGGAAAAACCTTTCGCATCGGTGAACACCCTGGAAGCCTATGCTGAAACAGTACAACCAGGCCCTTACGCTATTTGCCCGGTTTTGGATGCCAGAAAAAAAGAGGTCTATACCGCTTTGTTTAACTATGAAAACGGTCAATGTGTAAGATCAACTCCCGATCAGGCCATATCAGCAGCCGATCTATGCGACCAAATAAAGCAACCCACTGCATTTGTGGGAAATGGTTTGGATGTCTACAAAGATGTCTTCACATCCTGCCTTAAAGAAAAATTTGTACACAACGTGCCTACAAAAAACCTAACTGTTGCGGCTAGCGCAGTTTTAATCGCCAACGTGGAAAAAAATCTGCACTACGATCTGGACTCTCTTATGATTAATTACGTCCGACCGTCTGAAGCGGAATTGAATTATACGGTGCCTAAATAAGAAGGAGAAAGAATGAATATCAATCCCGATTTACTCGAAAAAGTCCAAAAAGAAAACCAGGAGTTTCGTGGCCTCTACCAGGAACACACCTCGCTCAAAAAAAAGGTTGAAGCGTTAAACAAAACGAAGATCCTCACCCCCGAACAAGAAGTAGAAAAGAAAAAACATCAAAAACAAAAACTGAGCCTCAAAGACCGGATGGAAAAAATCCTGAGCGAATATCAATCAAGCATCCACTAGTCATAGGAAACATATGAGAGATGAACTGATCTCCCTTATAGAAACAAAGGGAGATCTCCCACCTATTCCTGAAGTCCTTATAAATCTGGAAAAACGCGTTAACGACCCCGACTGCGATATTTTGGAAATTTCTGCCATCATTGAAACCGAGCCGGTTTTATCGGGACGATTGATCCAGCTTTCTAACAGCGTGCTTTTCGGAGGCGGACGGGAAAAATCCGTTGATGTTCAGGACTCTGTGATGAGACTGGGCATTAAAATGGTTCTCGACCTCGCCTACACCATTTCGCTTCCCGGAGTATTCAAGAAACCAAAAGGTTTCAATCAATTTAACTTCTGGACTCATTCACTGGGTGTTGCTTATCTCACCCGTTCGCTTGCACACATTGTAAAAATATCTTATGAGGAAATTGAGTTCGCCTATATGTGTGGACTGATGCACGATATAGGCATTCTTGTTTTTGATCACCTTATCCCGGATCAATACACTGAATTATTAGAAAGCATCAAATCGACCGACCGTACCCTAGCTGAGCATGAAGAAGAAACTTTTGGTATCACCCACGCCGAACTTGGAAAAAGGTTTATTGAACGGTGGTGGCCGGTTTCTCCCGATATGGTACAGGCCATTTTCACCCATCATGACGACACCGGAAAAGATGGAAATGTAAAACATATAGCCCACCTACTAACCACCGCTAATCTGCTGGCAAACCAGAATGGATTCGGCAACGGAATTGTCCCTGAAGATGCAGCACCCTTAGAATATGGCGTGCTCGACAAACTGGATCTGGATTTCGAAGAGCTTGAAATATTAATCGAAAACACGAAAGAAGGATTGGATGCCGCTCAAGCCATCCTTAAAGGAAGTTAAGTTTCGCGAAATATTCACGCACTCATCAGGCGCAATAAAAATTTGAAGGACACTGCACTTTGAGCTGGCGACAAGTCTCCGATAACCCCCACCAATATTTCCGCCAGTTCAGGCTTCCTCTTCAAAGCTCTTACCACCCGGTCGCAAAAAAACCGACTATAAATAAGTTTCTGCAAAATCCGACTCAATAAAAACTTCTTATCGAATTCCTGTCTTCTTCTTACCTCGTAGTCCTTAAGCACCTCGTTCGACCAATCAGATTTTTTAAAAGCTTTGTCAGCAACTTCTACGGCGATTTCAGAACTCCGTAAAGAAAGGTAAATTCCTTCACCCGTAAAAGGATCGATAAACCCCATCGCATCGCCCACCAGTAGCAACCCACCACAAGTAACCGGTTTGACAGAAAAAGCCAACGACTCAATAGCGCGCACCGATTCGATGCATTCGGCATCTTGCAAAATTTTGCGTCGATGACAATTTCGCATCACGGCATCCGTATAAAACCTATCCGGCTTTTCTCCATGCATCGATTGACGATTGACCACCAGCACCACGTTGGCACGGTCTTTTCCTACACTTGAAATACCAGTATAACCAGGATGAGAAACGTGCATATAACAATAATCATCGGCAATTTGCGCCCCCTGCCAATGCGCTGCCATGGCTATTTTAATATTTCCCGCAGACTCTTTTTTCAAACCCATTTTTTTTAATGAGAGTGCATTACGACCGCCAGCATCAATCACTAAAGGAGCCTTAAGAGTAAAAGAAGTTTTGTTTTCATCCCATCCACGAACTCCGATAACACGACCCTCGGCAAACAAAAATTCTGTAACCTTGTGTTGTTCTCGAACCTCTACACCAACTTGTTTCACCTGTTCCATGAAAATGGCATCCAACTCATATCTTGAAACAGACAAGCTGGTCGGGCGTGCATCCATCCCCGGCTGTTGCGGGTAATCAATCACAACCTCTTCGCCTTCATAAGAAGAGATAGCAACGCCTTTCAACCTTTTGGGGGATAAAGCTTCGATGCGGTCAAGGACTCCCAATCGTTGCAGTATAGGGTCCGCTGCTGGACTGATAAATTCACCGCAAACCTTGTCTCGCGGAAACTTTGCCTGATCGCAAAGTACGACACGATAACCGAGCCGATTGAGTCCCAATGCGGCTGCGCACCCAGCAGGGCCGCCACCGATGATAATGACATCTGTCATCATTTTTTCTTACCCAGAAAAGCAATGCGATAGGGAAAGTGGCGGTGAATCTCAAAAGGAATTATTTCCGCCTGCATGGCAAGCTCGCGAAACTCGGAAGGTGTGAACGCGTTCATAACAGAGACCGGCGCGTCATAACGGGTGAGACGATTGCGAGTAAAAATTCGCGTCAAAAGGAATATGACCGCATGCGCTATCCTGCTGCGGTGCAGGTCATTGACCAGAATTCCCAATCGCGCGGATTTGTAAATGGACTTTAAAATCGCCACCGCATTATCCCAAGTGAAGTGATGCAGCGAAAGATTGTTTACCGCTAAATCGAATCCTTCATCTTTAAAAGGCAACGCTAGTACGTCGCATTGCACCAGACGAATTTCAGGATATTGGCTGATTTCATCTTTCGCCATTTTCAGCATTTTGGAATTGATATCAATGGCTGTGACCTGGATGGGAACACCCAGTTTACGAGCGAGCTTGACAAGAGCCACCGGTTGATCCGCCGAACCTGTCGCGGCATCCAGCACGGTGAAAGGACGGTCTAGCTGATGCTCTTTTAGAAATTTCCCGGCATGATGAAGCAGAACCCGGTAACCGCTTAAATAGCGGTTGACCGTAACAACATCGTTCAGGCTGTCACGGACTTCTTCATAAGGAGCTTCATCCAGATCCAGCAATTCATCTCGAAGGTTTCGGGGAGGAAAAAATAACGACTTCACATCACTAGCCGTGAGGGCAACTGGCCATATCTCGTTGCGTCGTCAACATTGTTTGAGCGCATGAACATGCAAAACTTACCAGCGGAGGTTTTCCGCCGCCGGGCCACGCCCAGAGGGAATGGGTCGTTACCCATAAAACCAGAAACAGTTATTGAGCTTTTCAATTTAGCTTCCAATAATTCCCCCTGAGAAGGGGGATTAAGGGGGTTGCCTTTTTTCTCTCTCTCCCTAGGAGGGAGAGGGTTGGGGTGAGGGGGATTAAATAAATATTCATCCATATTCATTTGCCCATGAATTAACTAAACTAATCTTTGAAGAAAAAATAGGCTTGCCCAGATTGAATCCTCTTCATCGTAAGGTTCAATGCCATACCTTTGAACAAATTGCGAGTAACGGGAATCATGATTAAAAACCCGATTATATCCGTCACTACTCCCGGTGTGATGAGCAACATACTGCTAAGACTCATCACGGCATCATTCAGCACTTCCTCTGCAGGTGCCTCGCGGGATTTTAGAGATCGTTGAATTCTTTCAAAACATTCGTTGCCATAACTTCGACTGACAACAATACCAATCAGAAATGTCAACATGATCAATGAAACCGTATTAATAATACTGAGCGATTCGCTGGTCCATTTCAGTCCGTATAGTTCAATTCCTGTTCCTATTGCAAAAAAAGCGGTGACCGGCAAAAGCATTTCCATATTCCTTTAAAATAGTCGAAAATCAAAGAGAAGCTAAACCATAGCATGGCCCTACCCCACCGAAAAGGGAAAAACTTCTCATACAAAAAACATCGACCTTCCTTTTAATTGGTTTTTTAGTTATACTCAGGCTTAAATTTCTCGACTTGTGGAGGATCGGGATGAAACATTGGATGAAGACAACTTTAGGGGTCGGACTGGCCATCGGTTTATGGCAAGTGTCTGCCGATGCGCGTTTTCTGGATTTAAAAAAACAGGAAAACGTTCTAGCAACTCCTGCGCCCATTCCACAACCCAACACAACTCCACCCAATACCAGTTATAACTCTGAAGTTGCACCCAAGGGCATCAGCCTGCGTTTTGAAAATCTCTCTTTAATCAGTGTTCTACAAAACATTCAGGAAGAAACGGGCATTTTATTTTCCATCGATCCTGCAATGGAAACGGTCCCCTTCAGCGCCACCATTCAGGCTGATGACTGGGAAGCCGCAGTCCGTGAACTTTTAAAAGGGTTCAGCCGTGTCGAGGTGTGGACAGACAACCTTCAAACCAGCCGCGTCTGGATAATGTCTGGCGAAGGGTCTCAACCTGACAATCGCGACGCAGATATTCGCTTAAGTCGTCAGGCTCCGACACAACAATCTAAGCAAAGAACGCAGAAAAAACCTCGCTTCCGTGTCGCACCTGCTCCGGCTCCAGTAACTAATGCGTCGCTACGCATTGAAGATTTACCGCCACATATTCTTTTTGAACCGGGTGTTTTGACATTCTTTAAGTCTAAAGGCATTGCGCTTCCGCAGAACGTGAAAAACATGTTTGGTCCTAACCTCGAAGGGTTACCCGCCAACATGCCTATCTCACCCCATATACTCAACGACCCAACCTTCACCGGGTTCCTTCAATCCAAAGGAATTTCAAGTCCACAGTCCTAAGAAGTTTCAACTTTTCTTTTCTTTTCTTCACTCCTTTTTAAAGCCAGCAGAAAATCTATAATCCGTTGCAATTGGTCACGCGTAACAAATTGTTCTACGTCCTGCTTATCTGCGTTGTCTTTGTGATGAAAACTTTTGAAATCATTTAAGAACTTTTTTTGACCTATCTCTTTTGCAAGTTCGTACACCTGCAATAGCCGCGTTCCTTTATTCCCTCCCCGGCCCTTGAGGCTGTGGCAAAACAAGCAGTTGTTTTTGTAAACCTTAAATCCCTGCTCTGCCTTTTTCGAGACCTTTGCAATTTTTCTAAGCGGCCCATAATAATCACTCAATCTCACAAACTTGAGTTCCCTGATATTCGCTGTTAGAAATCGTTCCTCAAACGGAGGTTCTTTGCCGTCAGGAACAACAACGAGAAGTGGATTCAACCAACCGGGTTTGGATGAGCCGAGTTCGATTTTTGTTGCCAGCTGCAAATCATATTTCAGAATATCTGAAATAGGAAGAATGCCCTGATAATCGTCAAAGCAGTTGAGCAGAATAGCGTCTTCACCACTTTTCAATTCAAATTGACTGATTATCTTTAAAAGAGAAACCACCTTTAGCTCGGCATCGTCGTATTTCATGGCCCGGTCAAAATAAGAGCTGGATATCTTCTTCACTCCCAATTTTTCCAGTTTGGATACGGTCCAAAATTCAGATGAGATTCTGCCAAAACGATCAGAAATCGTGATCCTGTAAATTCGCTCAGAACCCGAATTGACAACTTTTTCCTGCTTGGGGACACAAGCGGAAAAACCAATGGTCAGAAAAAGTACCAATAAGCCGCAAATTATTTGTCTCACTGGATAAAACCCTTTATGATAAATAACAGTTTTCAATGACTTACTACTTAACTGGCCCTGCGCCCTTAATTTAACATGGAACAGACACCTACTCTCGAAATCAGCCCGGAAAAGATGGATTTTCGCGCTTACTCCATATCTTGGAATCTAACCAAGCGGTGCAACCTCAATTGCGACCACTGCTATCTCGATGCAGAGTTTCGTGGTGGACTCAAAACCGATGAATTGAATACAGAGGAATGTTTCCGTGTAATAGACCAGATTGCAGAGGTCAACCCTAATGCCTTCTTAATTTTGACGGGTGGCGAACCCCTTTTAAGGCACGACATCTACGGCATTATTCGTTACGCTGCTGACAGGAAATTCATGGTTGTGCTTGGCACCAACGGCACCATGATCAATCGCGTTAACGCCGAAAAAATAAAAGCTGCGGGAGCGCACGGTGTCGGAATCAGCATCGACTCAATGAATCCCGACAAACACAACAAGTTTCGTGGGGTAGAAAAAGCCTGGGAACATTCCATGGAAGCATTCGATATTTTGAATGAGGTGGGCGTTGATTTCCTCGTTCAAATGTCCGTTTCCGACATGAACTACAAAGAAATTCCTGATGTTGTTGAGTTCACCGAAAAAATAGGTGCCATTGCATTCAATCTCTACTTTCTGGTTTGCACCGGTCGCGGTCAAGGCAACACCGACATTTCAAACGCTGCATATGAAGAAGCATTGCAAATGCTTTATGACCAGCAAATGAAATATAAAGGTAAGTCAATGATCAACTCGAAATGCGCTCCGCAATACAAGCGCGTGGTTTATGAGAATGATCCTGAGTCTGTTTACACACGCACCTATTCCGGTGGCTGTCCGGCGGCGACGCATTACAGTCGGATTTCCCCTGAAGGCAATTTGACCCCCTGCCCTTTTATTGAAGAATCGGTGGGCAATTTAAAATCACGCACCTTCAAAGACCTGTGGGAAAACGCGCCGCTGATGAAACAGTTACGTGACAGAAAAGGACTCGAAGGAAAATGCGGAACCTGCGAATTCTCTGCCATGTGTTCCGGATGCCGGGCACGGGCATTTGCTGAAACTGGAAACTATATGGACCCGGACCCTTCCTGTGATTACGAACCCGGCAAGTATGGCGGTAAAGCCATTACCTTGAAAATCGAAGATACACTTGGATTGGAAGTCGAGTTTCAGACTCAATGGACACCGGAAGCCAAAGGCAGGTTAGACCGCATCCCCTCTTTCGCCCGCGGTATGGTAGTAAAAGGTATCGAAAAATTCGCCGCCGAACGCAACATACGACTCATTGATGAAGCAGTAGTAAAACAATCGCGTGAAGAAATGATCGAGAAACGCGGTGCGATGTTCCCCTTCCTGAAAAAATTCATCAATTCAGAAGAGAGCTAGGCGCTCAGCCAACTGGCGATAGCTTTTATAACTCACCCGAAATTATCTCGGCTTAACAAGTCTCCTTGCTATCTGCTTGATAGGGAGGGCTTTGCATAACCCCGAGATTATTCTCATTTACGACTTATACAAAGCTCTGTATTAAGTTAAAGAACAATCCGCATTAAAAAGAAATTCTACGGCTACGCCGGTCAGGAAATGAAGTTAGCTGTCTTCCAATCAACTTCAAGTTGTAGCGGGTTGCCGGATCGACTTTGGTAATTGACGTTACCGTGTTGCTCCCCATACAGATAAAGGTCGCGGGTGATTTCGACATCCTGTTTGCAATAATGGATTATCTTGTCAATTTTTCCTTCTTTATACCACTGCAGGGAAATCAATCCATCAGCGGATTTTTTGGCATTCAGGGTATGTTGAGCCAGGTGATTGAGGCTTAGGCGAAAGTTGAGAAGCTTTTTGACATCGACAAGCATGTCGAAGGTATTGATCTCCTGTAGATCAAAATCAGAGTAAGGCTGCAACACAGTGTAATCAAATCCGATCACATTAAACCCCACGACCAGATCCGCAGTCCTTAGTTTTTCCACCAGCTTTTTGGCATCTTTCTCTTCGTAGACGAAATAGTCCTGATCATGACTGTCCCAAACCACGCCTACGGCTAGCCCCATTTTGTGGATATTGCCCCAGCCGCCGACATCATCCGCACTTTTCTGGGTTTCCAAGTCAAAATATTGGATACGAGGCCCTGTTTCCAATTGAGTTGGTTTGGCAGGTTCCTGTTGAGTTGTTTTGGCAGGTTCCTGATTCTCAGGTTCGCCGAATAGACCGAGTTGTTCAGACATAAATCCAGAAGTTAATTAAGAATAATTTTTTTAATCTATCACCTTGAGCATCCAAATCAACAATTATTTGATAACGCCTTATTTTAAAATCACTTACAAATCCTACGATTGCATATCTCATTCGCTACACGCTCAAATTATTTAGAATGCCTTTACTCCTTTAAAACATTAAAGTTTGCCCTTTTTGAGACCGATAAATCTAAAGACAGATGGGTTTAGCGACTCAGGCAAATCAACTGAAAGGCATCTAAGTGGGTCAAAATCAAAGCGTAATAGCCGGTATCAATTCCAACCTGGATACGGGTGGAATTATTGATAACCTGGTTCTCCTGCAACGGCAGCCCATCAATATCGTTGAAGCAAAACGCGCCCTGGAAGAGGCCAAACTTTTAAGTTTTCAAGACCTTAAAGACCGTCTGCAAAATTTTAAAAGTGTTGTCAACACCCTCAATACCGAAGCACGTTTTCTTACCACCACAGGTGTTTTTTCAAATAGCAATTCCAATGATAATAATGATGTAGCGAGCCTTACGACCACGAGTTCCGCCACATCTGGAACATTTTCTTTAGTCGTTAATAACCTGGCCCGAGAAAGCAAGCTTCTTTCGTCAGGGTTTGCCGAAACATCCAGCGCTATTGGTAATGGAACTGTTTCCATAACTGTGGGAACAACCGTCACAGAAATCACCATCGATAGCAGTAATAATACCCTGGACGGAATCAGACTGGCCATCAACAATTCAGGAGCCAACGTACAGGCAAGTTTTATCAATGACGGTAGCGCTACCAACCCCGTCAAACTGGTTATATCTGGAAACCAAACAGGAGCTGATAATGCGGTTTCAATTTCAGCTTCCAATACTTTGTTTGGGTTCGGGCAAACATCCCCAATTTCTTTCACTGAAACCCAGACCGCACAGAACGCAAGTTTTACGCTGGACGGAGTAGCGGTCACAAAAGCCAGCAATACTGTCACCGATGTCATCGGCGGCACAACCCTGAAATTAGAGTCTGCGGGTTCTGGCATCATCACTTTGAGTCCGGACGAAGAGGCCATTAAAGAAAAAGTTCAGAACTATGTAGACGGATACAACGATATCAACCTGTATCTGAGCGGCGAATTGGCTTTGATCGAATCCACCGGGGAGACAGGTGTTCTGTTCGCAAACTTTACCGTTCAAAACGTGCAGCAGCAATTGCGGGAAGCAGCGGGGGGTCGGGTTGTTGGAATAGACGGAGAATTTAATTTCCTGTCGCAAATTGGTTTACGTACGGAATCCGATGGGACACTTTCCGTAGACGATGGGGTACTTAGCACAGCAATAGCCAGCAACATCGGCAACGTCACCCAGTTATTTTCCAGTTCAGGAATATCTTCCAGTAGCGCGATTACATTTGTCGGGTTCACCGATAACACCGAGCCCGGCGGCTATAACGTGCGAGTATCTGGTGGAGTGGTTCAGGTGGCAACTTCAGGCACCAACACCTTCGTTGATGCTGTGGGCGATGGCAATTTCTATGCTGGCGCACCGGGCACAGCAGCCGAAGGACTTAATTTTCGCATCGGCAATCTCAATGATGGAGACTATGGCACTCTCACGCTCTCGATAGGTGCTGCCCAAATAACCAATCGTATCTTAGCCAGATTAACAGATGCGTCTTTGGAGGGTCCCCTTGAATCAGAGATAGACAGCGCCACCGATACCATCGCCGAGTTTGATCAAACCATTACCGACCTCGAAGAAAGGCTCGTGCTGTTTGAAGCCAATCTCCGCAACCGCTTTACCAATCTCGAAGTTACCCTGGGAAGACTGAACTCGCAAAGGGATGTATTTGAAAGTTCGATTGCAGGAATTCAGTCTTTATTCGCTGGCAGATGAGCAAAATTAAAAATAAAAATTATTTTCAGGAAGAAATATAAATGGTTCCATCTCGATATCACGATCAGTACCGCAAAAATCAGATCTCGACCTCTAGCCA
>JAESTE010000175.1 GCA_016763735.1 Nitrospinaceae bacterium
AATTATTTGTCTTCAGCATAAGTTCCACGGCTTCTTCGTAACGACCACGGTAGACCATGTCGTTCCAATCGGGAATCAAATTACCCAAGGGGCAACCCGTATCACTTTGACAAAAAGGCACACCACAATCCATACACCGTGCACCTTGCTCTTTATATTTGTCTTCGGAGAATGGAACGTAACATTCTTTCTGGTCCCGCAACCTTTCCTCAACCGGCCGACCCGTCGGGGTCTCCCGTTCAAAGTCCATGAATCCTTTAATTGCACCCATCTAAATTTTTACTCTCCTGTTTCTATTATTATTCAGGCAACTTGCAATTCGCTTTTATTTTTACGCTCTTCAATAACTCGCCTGTAATCAGTCGGATAGACTTTAACAAATTTCGGCAGGGTTTCTTCCCATTCATCCAGTACTTTTTTGGCAACGGCACTTTGAGTCGATTGAAAATGTTCTTCGATCAGAGATTTTAATTGTTTCGCATCTTCCTTTTCATCCACACTCACCAAATCAACTGCACTCTTGTTGCAATGAATTTCAAACTCGTTGTCACGATCCAGCACATACGCCAGTCCGCCACTCATCCCTGCAGCAAAGTTTCTACCTGTGGAACCGAGCACGACAACGGTACCTCCGGTCACGTATTCGCATCCATGGTCGCCAACTCCTTCGACAACCGTTTGCGCACCACTATTTCGCACTGCAAAACGTTCCCCCGCGATTCCTCGAAAAAAGGCCTTACCAGAAACTGCACCATAAAGCACCGTATTACCAATTAGAATATTATCTTCCGCCACAAGTGTGGATTCTTTAGGAGGATAAATAAATATTTTCCCACCAGACAATCCTTTACCCACATAATCATTGGCATCCCCAGAGAGACCAAAGGTGACTCCCGGAGCAAGAAAAGCGCCAAAGCTCTGGCCTGCCGACCCTTTAAAACCAAATTGAATCGTATCATCAGGTAACCCTTCTTCACCATGCTGTTTAGAAATATGATAACTGAGCATAGCTCCGGTAGTTCGATCGGTATTTACGATCGGAAACTCACCATAAACCTGGGTTTTATTATCGAGAGCCAGACGGCTCTTCTCTATCAGTTGAAGGTCCAGAACATTATCCATATCTCCACTTAGATCCTGTGTGCAGATATTTCTCAACGCAACCTTTTCATCCACTTCCGGCTTGAATAAAATTTTGCTGACGTCCAGACCACTTGCTTTCCAGTGACCGGACGCTTTTTCCCCTTCCAAAAGTTCTACTTTACCGATCAAGTCATCAAATTTTCTAACTCCCAACTCGGCCATAATTTCTCTAACCTCTTCAGCAATGAACCTGAAAAAGTTGACGACATAGTCTGCCTTGCCATTGAATTTTTTTCGAAGAGAAGGGTCTTGCGTAGCAATCCCCACCGAGCAAGTGTTGAGGTGACATTTCCTCATCATGATGCAACCCATTGTCACCAGAGCTGTAGTAGAAAATCCGAATTCATCTGCACCCAAAATTCCACCGATCACAACATCGCGACCCGTTTTAAGTTGGCCATCCACTTGAACGCGGATGCGCCCCCGAAGATCGTTGAGCACCAGAATCTGCTGGGTTTCAGATAGGCCCAACTCCCATGGTAGCCCGGCATGTTTGATCGAAGTCTGAGGGGAGGCACCGGTGCCACCATCGTGTCCAGCGATGAGAACGCCTTCAGCACGAGCTTTAGATACCCCCGCGGCAATAGTTCCCACTCCTGCTTCTGCAACAAGTTTAACACTCACCCTGGCATCGGGATTTGCATTATGAAGATCAAAAATCAATTGCTGCAAATCTTCAATAGAATAAATATCATGATGCGGAGGAGGTGAAATTAACCCCACACCAGGAGTCGAATGTCTGATCTTAGCAATGTACTCGCTGACCTTGTGTCCCGGCAATTGGCCCCCTTCACCGGGTTTTGCCCCTTGCGCAACCTTGATTTGCAATTCATCTGCGTTTGCCAGATAAAAGCTGTTCACACCAAACCGTCCAGATGCAACCTGTTTGATTTTACTTCGGCGGGAGTCTCCATTCTCATCAGGTGTATAACGCACACTGTCTTCGCCGCCTTCTCCGGTATTGCTTCTTCCACCCAACCGGTTCATTGCTATTGCCAGAGTTTCATGCGCTTCGCAAGAGATCGAGCCGATTGACATGGCCCCGGTACAAAAGCGTTTGGTAATCTCTTCTACAGACTCCACCTCTGCAATTGGAATCGCTGTTGTCTTCTTAAAATTAAACAGTCCTCTCAACGTACACTGACGTGTGCTTTCCATATCAGCGTGCTGGGAAAACTTTTTGAATGTTGCGTAATCATTGGAACGAGTGGCATGTTGCAGCAAACCAATTGCATTTGGATTGAGCATATGTTTTTCTTCGCCACGACGCCATTGATAATGGCCTCCAAGTTCCAACAATGAAGAACGGTCACTACTAAAAGCTTTTTGATGCCTCGCCAAAGCTTCTTTAGCCAGCACATTCAGACTAGCCCCGCTCACTCTCGAAGGCGTACCCGTAAAAAACCGTTCGATCACTTCTTCGCTCAATCCGACAGCTTCAAATATCTGGGCACCACGATAACTTTGAATCGTTGAAATACCCATCTTAGCAGTGATTTTAAAAAGGCCTTTACGAGTGGCTTTGATGAAATTACTAATCGCTGTTTCGGAATCCATTTTGTTAATGTATACCGCCTCGTTCGCAATCTCTGCAACCGTTTCATAAGCAAGATAAGGATGAATAGCACCAGCACCGTAACCAATCAACAATGCAAAGTGCATCATCTCTCGTGCCTCTCCAGTTTCAAGAGCAAGCCCCACACGCGTACGAGTTCGCTCACGCAAAAGATGATGATGAACACAAGCAGTGGCAAGAAGGCTGGGTAAAGCGGCGTTATTTGCATCAACACCTTTATCTGAAAGAACCAGAATAGTGGCCCCTTCATCGATCGCTTTGGAAGCACTCTGACATAACGCATCCAAGGCACGTTCCACGCCCTGTTCCCCTTCAGAAGCCGGGAACAAAGTTGAAAGCACAACGGATTTTAATCCCTCCTGATCGAGCTTGAGAATTTTATCCATCTCTTTGCCGGTGAGAATGGGATGCTCAACTTTTAACTTACGGCAATGCTCGGGACTTTCATCCAAAAGATTTCGTTCTTTTCCCAGCGTCACCTCCATCGACATTACCAGTTCTTCCCGAATGGAATCGATGGCTGGGTTCGTCACTTGCGCAAAGAGTTGTTTGAAATAATTAAATAAGAGTTGCGGTTTTTGCGAGAGAATTGCAAGAGGAGAGTCGTTACCCATTGAGCCTGTTGCTTCCATGGCTGTTCCAACCATGGGAGCCATGATAAACTTGATATCTTCAACCGTATAACCAAATGCAATCTGGCGCGTCAGGAGAGAGCCAAAATCCGGTTCAAATTTGAAATCCGATTCTGGCAAATCGTTAAGGTTCACCTGGTTTTCTTCCACCCATTTTTTATAAGGCTTCTGGGTCGCAATTTTTGTTTTAATTTCTTCATCAGAAATTATGCGGCCTTCTTTGATATCAATAAGAAACATTTTCCCCGGCTGCAATCGCCCCTTATAAGCAATGTCCGCTTCATCCACCGGAACCACACCTACTTCCGATGCCATGATGACCAGACCGTCTTTCGTCACATAGTATCGAGATGGACGCAGGCCATTTCTATCCAACACCGCTCCACAAGTTTCGCCATCGGTGAATGCAATAGAGGCAGGACCATCCCATGGCTCCATCATGGATGCATGAAATTCGTAAAACCCACGCTTATCATCATCCATTGTCTCGTGTCCACTCCACGGCTCAGGAATCATCATCATCATTGCGTGAGGTAAAGAACGACCCGTCAGAAACAACATTTCCAATGCCTGATCGAAATCAGCCGAATCACTCCCCCCCGGAGCAATAACAGGAAGAATCATATCGATATCTTTAAATAATGGTGATTCAAACATCGCCTCTCGGGCATCCATCCAGTTTTTGTTTCCTCGGACGGTATTGATTTCTCCATTATGAGCGATGTAACGAAAAGGCTGGGCACGTCCCCATGAAGGAAAAGTATTGGTACTGTATCGGGAATGCGCTAATGCCAAAGCCGAGGTCATCTTTGGATCTTTGAGATCCAGGTAATAGGTTTCCAACTGCGGCGCCATCAATTGCCCTTTATATATAATGGTCTTACTCGATAAGCTACAGGCATAAAAATTTTCGTTATTGTCATTGAGTCCGGCTCGACGAACACCCCAGGCGGTGCGCTTTCGAACACAATAAAGTCTGCGTTCAAAAGTTAACGGGTCTTTCACATCCGCCGGGGCCCCAACAAAAATCTGTTTGATAACAGGTTCTACCGAACGCGCCATCACTCCAATCGTTGAGTTATCCACCGGAACATCACGCCAGCCTAAAAGTTCTAAACCTTCAGTCAGTACCGCACGTTCCATAATTTCCATACCCTGTTTGGTATCATCACCTGTGGGCAAGAAAATATTCCCCGCAGCATAGCGACCTGCCTCTGGCAAATTGATGCCAATTTTCGGGCATTCTTCCTGGAAAAACGTATGCGGTAGTTGTATCAATATTCCGGCTCCATCTCCGGTTAGCTTGTCAGCCCCACAAGCACCTCGATGTTCCAGTTTTTTCAGAATCTCCAGTCCCTGAAAAATGATTTCATGGGATTTTTCACCCTTCATATTCATGACAAACCCTACCCCACAACTGTCTTTTTCGTAGGCAGGATCGTAAAGTCCTTGTTTTTTAGGAAAAGCGTGCATAGTTCAAATAACTCGTTGATTTAAAAAGACTAACTAATATGTTCAAATATCGATTTTACAGCGGTTTTCACAACCGGAAGAGTAATAATAGCAATTACCATGCCTTTATAAAATCAATCAATAAAACAACACCTTACAAGATAGCACCAACATTCGAGTAGTTTTTATACACTAATTAGTATATTTTTAATACACTATTGTGTGAAATGGTAGGCTTCGCACACAATATCCATTACTAGCTCAGATGGGAGAAATAGCCGCATTGCCAGCTAAACTATAGAGATGACCCAGAATTTTACCTCCGTTTGCTCCTATTTGCACTCTAAAACTGCCCTTCTATTTTGGTCTCAACAGATACCCGTCATCACCCACGGCCACACCCACAACAAGCTTCCCCCTTAAACACTTGTATTTTTTCCGGTATTGTTTACAATAGTAGTGATTCAATTTTTAAAAGACACAATTTTCGGGTATTTTTTAACCCAAAAAAAACAATGATCGCATTCTCAAAAATTCAATCTGCTTTTCTCTCGCCTCTACAGCTGTGCCTCTTATCCAAGGCCCTGCTAAAAAAGCCGCTACTCTGAACCAACCGGCCTTTTTTGTAACCCCAGTTTCAAACTTTCGACTTTTTAATTTTTCTGTTTTTTTCTGATTTCCAGGGAAACCTTCCAATCCTGTGAAATTCAATTTGCTTTATAATAATGGAAGAGCAATATATTTTTGAAAGGACTTTTCAGCCATGCAACGCGAAAAACTCATCATCTTCGACACCACTTTAAGAGACGGGGAACAATGCCCCGGTGCCAGCTTGAATATCAAGGAAAAACTTGAGATCGCAAGGCAGTTGGCTCTGCTCAAAGTCGATGTGATCGAAGCGGGTTTTCCGGTTGCTTCGCCTGGAGATTTCGAATCGGTCAAACAAATTGCCGAAGAAATTCGCGGCACAACCATTGCCGGGCTTTCGCGCGCCCTCGAAAAAGATATCGAGGCCACAGCAAAAGCTTTGGAAAAAGCTGAATCTCCACGCATCCATGTCTTTTTATCCACCTCAAAGGTGCACCGCGAACATATGATAGAAAAGGCTAAAGACGAGATCATCGAGATGGGTGTGAAAGCAATAAAATTCGCGCGGAAGTATTGCGACGATGTCGAGTTCTCACCCATGGATGCCACGCGCACGGAAAAAGATTTTCTTGCTGAAGTCACCCGCGAAGTAATTTCGGCTGGGGCAACAACAGTGAACATCCCTGACACGGTCGGCTACACTATCCCTGAGGAATTTGCCCAGCTCATCACCTACTTAAAGCAAAACGTTGACAATATCGACAAGGCCGTCATCAGTGTGCATTGTCATAACGATTTGGGATTAGCCGTTTCAAATTCCTTGGCGGCGGTGCAGGCAGGTGCCCGGCAAGTAGAGTGCACCATCAATGGCATCGGCGAACGCGCAGGCAACGC
>JAESTE010000014.1 GCA_016763735.1 Nitrospinaceae bacterium
CAGTACACACAAAATACCCTTGCGTTTAACGCCTTGTTTTATTTTTAGCGCTGGGGTTGCAAACACGAAAAATTGTTCCTTCCCAGTAGAGCATCACAAATGCTCTACTGGGAAACTCCATACAATCTCACTCCCCCTCGTTACGTCTCCTCAGAAACGCTCAAATTTGTGCCACCTCATACACCACAGGTTCATTTTTTTTCAAGTAGATTAATAATTTTGCACAGGGGGGGCTTCCCTCTCAACATGAGATCTTTACATAAGTCGTCATTGCGAGCGCAGCGAAGCAATCCAGATTAAAATTACTAACTTTAGTTTCAACCATTACGATTCAGAGTCATTGGGGATGCCCAAAGGTTGTTTGAAAAATGAATTTTTATAATAGTCTGGATCGCCACGCCACTTTGCGGCTCGCGATTGTATAGGTTACGTAATTCGTTGATAAAAATTGTCACACCGTAAAACCCCCTCCCCTCAAGGGAGAGGGAGCAAAAAATCCCTTCTCCCATGCTCCCAAATACTCGTGCAATATGCAGGTTAGGGGAGGGTTGGATTGATTATTATCAAGTCCAACAGCAATCCCACACCCCTCCCAACCGTCACTCAATGAGTGGCCCTTATGAGAGGGGAGGAGCAGAGTTCCATCCGTTCTAAACAGAGAAAACCAATTTTTTTACGAATTCTTATCAACGAATTACGTAACCTATACAGCGATGACGGGGGTTATGCAAAGGCCTCTCTCAACATGATATCTTTACATAAGTCGTCATTGCGAACGAAGTGAAGCAATCCATGTTCTACAGTGAACATTTGTTTGCAAAAGGATGCATTGCTGACGCTCAAAAGGGGTTTTAGAAACGAAAGGTGAGCATGGAATCGAGGTAGATGATGTCGAGTCCCGGAGAGGTTTGCTTGAGAAATTTTTCGGCGCGAAAATAGACAAATATCCCTTTTAAATCCAGATGCCGATTGAAGGTATATTTTACTTCCAGTTCGGGTTGGGTACCAACATAACGCGCCCGGCTGGTTTGACCGCTTCTAAGCAAGCCATTGCCAATGGAATAGACACCGTCATTCAAGCTATCCCGCCAAATAAACAAAGTGCTTGTGGTGAAAGACCAGTGTTCGTCCAGGGTCACCGCTATTCTGGGGTGTAAATCGCGCTGGTTGATAAGACCGCTGGCGGCAAGCTGGTTGATATGCTTTCCTTTCGGGAAAAATGGATTGAATGAATTCAAAGTTCCATCCGCTGGGTCTTTATCTCCGGAATACACATCCGCTCTCAGACTAAAGCGCACTTTGCCGGTTTCGCCGAATGGCAGGGTAAAACCGGTATCGGATGCCAGGGCATAGGCACCAATGTTGCCGTTACCGAATGTGCCAAACTGGTATAAGAATTCAAAATTGTAATCGAGGTTTTTTTCTTTGCCCCACAGCCGGGTTCCAAACGTATGGCGCATTTCTCTTGCCGAACCCTGATCATAGCGTGCATTGCGGTCGTGCAACCCCAGATAATACAAGTCGGTATTCAGGGAAAATTTTTGCGCACTCCATACAGGCCCCACAAAGTTTTTTCATCTCCTGATGTATTATCGAAGACCTTTGGCTTGTTAGTCACAGGCAGAGCCCCGAAGGCACACACATCCCATTTACCTGTACGGAATATGCCGGTTACAGCATCATGGCTTAGACGCATATTGGGCCGTTCGCGATAATTAAAAAAACGTCTGCTCCCAAAAATAATTTCCTGTCGTCCAGCACGCAGGGTCAGGGATTGCTCGGATTCATCCCACAACTTAAAATCAATGAACCCCTGGTTCACCGCAATCGAGTCTTTATCTACTCCTCGCGGTCCTCCGTTTCTCCCTGTTTCGATACCGCTCATCAACTGAACAAAAAAACGAGTGCGTTCTCCTGCATGAAGGTCTCCATGAACCAAATAGCGCTGCAGGTAATACCCGTTGTTGTCCTGGACACCTTTGCCCCAATTATTATCAATGAACTCGTAATGTTGGCGGGTTTCTCCACCTAAGGTCAAATAGAGGGACTCCGATTTATTGAGTGGGATGTATTTTACGGGATCAAAAAAATTGGTTCTATGGCTGGGGTTTTTCAGAAAAATGTAATCTTCCTTGTATCGCGATGAGTTGAATGAAGGACGCTCATTGTCAGCCCAAACGGAGAATGGAAGCCAAAACATTATTAGCATCACTACCAAAATCTTTACAAGACCATGATTTGACATAGAGGCCCCTGTTAGATTATGGATTGGTGTTGGGACCTTCTTGTAAAAAGCCATTTTTGAACGCGTAGTGAAGGAGATCGGAACTATTTTTAAGCCCCATTTTTTCTAGAATATTAGCTCGGTGCGTGCTGATGGTTGCCATACTTACCGACAACTCCTGTGCAATTTCCTTGGTTTTTTTTCCTGAGGCGATCAGGCAAAAAACTTGAAACTCTCGCTTGGAAAGATGCTCATGCGGGGATTTTACAGTATCGTTATGGAGCTCTTCAATTAATTTCCCTGTGAGTGAAGGGCTAATAAATTTGCCGCCTGAAGCTACAGTGCGAACGGCCTGATGCAATTGATTTGAGGCATTGGCTTTAGTCATATATCCTGAAGCTCCTGCCTTGATCAAGCGTAAACCGTAATGGTCCTCAGAAAAAATACTTAACATCAGAACATTTAGTTTCGGGTACAGGGCTTTTAACTGGATCATCACTTCCCAGCCATTTTTCTCTGGCATTTCGATGTCCAGCAAAATCACGTCTACTTCCAGGTCTTTGATACGTTCCAGCACCTGATTGCCGTCTTCTGCTTCACCAACCACCTCCATGTCTGGATTTTGATTGAGGACATGTTTCAGACCTTGACGCACCACAAAATGGTCGTCTGCAATAAACACGCGAATTTTACTCTGTGATTGAGCCATGTTGTTCCAGAGGAATGGTCACCTGCACCAGAGTACCTTCGTTTCCGGTTATATCAAACCGACCATTTAAGAAATATACTCGCTCGCGAATCCCGAGAAGACCTAGCGAATTTTCATTGAATATTTCATCGGTAGCAATGCCTTTACCATTATCATGGATTTCCAGAACAACTTGCAAGGCATCGACCTGCAAGTTGACCGTAACATTTTTAGCAGCAGAATGACGAGAGATGTTGGTCATCGCTTCCTGAAAAATACGGAATACGGTGATCTTGATTTCCCGGTTCAGCTCTGTGCTAGAAGGAGACCATTGCACCTGGCATTGAATTCCAGTTCTTTTCTCAAACTCCAAAGTTTCCCATCGCATGGCTTCACCCAAACCCAGCACATCCAGAATTTGAGGGCGCAGCTCTGTTGCAATTCTCTGAACAGACTGAATGGTATTATCAATCAATTTGTTCATGCCACCAATACGTTGCTGGGCTATAGCGGGAACAGGATCTAGATCGTGGTTCAAACAACCTAACTCCATCTTCAATGCCGTGAGAGTTTGCCCCAATTCATCATGAACTTCTCGCGCTATATGGGCTTTTTCTTCTTCCCGAATCGTTTGCAACTGGTTGCTCAAACCACGTAACTGCTCTTTTGATTTGATCAACCGGCCTTCAGTAGCAATATGTTCTTCGATTTCCATCTCCAGGTTTTCATTGCTTTGATGGAGAGCTAGAACCACACGATTACGAAAATATTCAAACCGATACAATGCAATATAGATGCTTACAAAAATGATAAAACAGACAATCATTAAAATGTATTGAGTGGCCTTGAAATATTTCAAATCGATGGAGATGAGTTCCATCAAACGAAATTTAATTTGGTCCGCATTTTCTGTGAATGTGCGGTAGACCTTGTCATAGCGATAATCTATAGGCGATCCTGTCAGGGAACTTTCACGGTTAGACAGCCGATGTTCGGCAATGGCTCTGAACTCTTTTAGCTCCTGAATGACTTTTTCCATCATCTCTCGAATTTCTATATCTTCCAGAGGAACAATAACTTGCTCTACATATTCTCCGCCGTCAAGCATGGCTTGTGCATTTTTTCCTGCTCTATCCAAGGCTTCTTCAACATCTTCCATGCTTTTTGTTGTGTCCCCGGCTAAAATTTCTTCAACCAGCATATGCGCTACGGATACGTTGAGTTTTATTTCGGTGTCAGCATTGAGAAGCGGTGCGTAAACCGTGATCATTTCTAATCCTTTTTGAAAACTAAAACCCACTACTCCAATTACCATAAGCAATAAAAAAAACAGGGAAATGGGTATGTAACGGGGTATGATCGCCAGTTTTCTGTTAGGGTCGTTTGAAACTTGAATTTCTGATATAGCCATTTTCGAATAAAATAAAAAGGTGATTTCCCCTAGAGTAATTTATTCCCTTCTTCTCTGCTATAGAATTTATTCAAGTAGCTCATGTGGGGGTTATTGATAAAAAACTGCAGGTAACAATACAGCGTGAGTAGATAGAAAAAGGCTTTCCCCTACTCACGCTATATGATGTGGTAAATAACTATTGATTTCAGTACTGATGCAATCGGGATTATTTTAAACAGACCGTCTTGTTCACGGTCAGCTCTTTTGCCATATTAATGGCATCATTAATGACCTCAAAATAATTTTTCTGCTCCAACTGGTCCAGAACCTTCACACTTTCGAGGACTTTCATAATATGAGGAGGAGCATTGCAGATCAGCACGTTTTTCCCATTCTTTTTAGCCTTGGAAATCAAGTCCTCCAAAGCATAGGCTCCGGAAAGATCTATCATGCTGACATCTTTTAATTTTATAATTAATGTGCTGTGTTTTTCTGCAGCATCGTAGGTGTCTTCCAACTGCTTAACCGCACCAAAGAACATAGGCCCGCGTGGACGAAGAATTTTTACCTGCTGTTTCAAATCCTCATCCAATAATTCCTTAGTAACGTCATCTTCAAGGTAGGTCAGGTTGGTTTTATATACTCTACTTATTTCCAAGACAAATCTGAAGAATGCCAAAACGATGCCGACAGCCATGGCCACTAACAAATCTTCAACAATGGTTATTATTAAAACGGTCCAGAAAACGATCATATCTGTCAAGGGCAGGCGATGCAGAACGGGTAAAATGCGATAGTCCAAAATATCGATACCGACCTTGAATAAAATGGCGGCAAGACAAGCCATGGGAATCTGTTCCGCATAAGGCCCCAGGCCCAAAACCAGAGCTAACAGCACGAGACCGTGAACAACGGATGACAGGGGAGTTTTGCCTCCAGACTGTATATTAGCTACGGTTCGCATGGTTGCAGTAGCTGTGGTTAACCCCCCTACCAGGCCCGCGGCGCAATTGGCCAGCCCCTGGCCAAATGATTCACGATCACTGCTGTGCTTGAGCCCTGTCATGTTGTCGGCAACGATACAAGTTAGCAAAGAATCAAACACAGCCAGCCCCGCCAACCCTGCGGCGGGCCCGAAATAATCATCAAATTTTGACCAGTCAGGCCAATAAAGTTCAGGAAAACCTGTTGGAATATTTCCAATATATTCGATATCAAAACTGTTCATATTTGCAATGGCCGTTCCGGTCAATAATGCCAAAAGGGGTGCGGGTATTATTTCCAGCTTGGGAACCATTTTTACTACCCGAGGCCAAATAAACAAAACCGCCAAAGTCGGCACAGAGACCATGAGAGCCTCAGACTTAAAGTGTATCAGCGCGTTAGGGATGTCGTAAATACCTTCCATG
>JAESTE010000176.1 GCA_016763735.1 Nitrospinaceae bacterium
TGGCAAAAAACATCATTGCGCAGGAAAGAATTCCAATATTTTGGGCACCAATTTGGTTGACGGTCCAATACCCCAGAATCGGGCCAATAGTTCCCCGAATACCTGTGAGGCTGACATGCACGGACATATAGGCCCCTGTCTTTCCGGGCGGTGCATATTTAGTTACCCAAAGGTTCCAGGCAATGCTACCACCCGCGAACGCCGCGCCTATCAATGCTGCCCCTAAGCCAATTACCCAGGGATTTGAAGTTACAAAGAATAGGAGAACTCCCAAACCAAATAACAGATTCAATATCATCCGCAGCACAACAAAATTCATCCTATCGAACAGGGAAGCCCAATATGGGATGAGAAGCATTCGTAGGGTCTCCGGGATGACAGTGATAATCATCGCTACAAAAATAGCCGACCCCTCAATGCCCCATTCTGGAGCGGTGATATAATCTACTCGAAGCGGCAGAGTCCAAAGGTTGGCAAAACCCATGATGAACCAGGTCAGGAGTACATAGCCAAAAGATTTATCCAACCAGACATATTTCATATTGCCAAACGGATGGGTGTGAGGTGTGCTCTCGACCATTTTGGAAGGCATGGAATAAATGGCTAAGGCTTTTGCTATGGCACAAAACCCGAGGAACGTAAAAGTCCAATGACAGTTTTTGATGTCCGATTCAAGAAACCAAGACCCGATCAAACCAGAAAGAGCAGCAACCCCTACTGAAAGCAATAAAGGTTTGGAAAAATAAGCCGCGCGTTTGTCTGGCGGATAATTGTCTCCGTAAATATCCGTAACAAAAGGCAACAGGGAACTGCGGCAGATATAACCGGCAATCACCATGCAGGCAAATTGAGTAAGGGATTCTGTCCATGCCGCAAGAATAAGGCAAACTCCTGAAACCAGTGAGGGCAGGGCACCCCAGGTAGACTTCCTCCAATTTGTCAGGGATGCATAATGCAATAGCACCATGGAAAGAAACATTCCCATAAAGGGTGCGGCGGCGATCAATGCTTTGGTGTTTTCACCTGCATTGAAATATCGAATCGCTATGAACAGGCAAAAGGTTTGTGCACCGGAAGAAAGAACTCCTTCGAATCCGCCTCGCCATAAATCGCATCGATAAGTTTTTTGTGTTTTAGCTTCTGAAGTTAGGTCGACAGGTGGGTTCAATTCAGTTGGCCCCTGCATTTAGCAATATAAACCTTGTTGAACTCAGCATACGGTTGCAGGATTGAGGCTGTTTGGAAACTTTTAATAGCTTCGTGGTAACGGGCAAGCTGAAATAAGCAGAGGCCATGTCCATTCCAGGCACCAAAGTGATTGGCGTTGAGTTTTAGCGTGATCTCGCATTCTTTGATCGCTGGGGAATATTTTTTTTGCATATATAACACTGTAGCAAGTTTATTGTGAGCTTCGGCAAACTCCGGGCAATCCATCACGAGATTTTCAAATATCTCCTGGGCTTTTTGATACTGTTGGCCATCCATCAGTTGCGTTCCTTCACGAATTCGGAATTTTGCTTCTTCGCCTGCCTGACTGAACCAAAGGTCCCATAAAGCCTGCGTTGCGTTTTGCCGCAAGGCAGATTCTTCACTTAATAAGTCCTGTAACAATTCTTTTTCATTCATTTTCAAATAGTGCAATAAATTTTGATAGCAATATTGTAGCAGGTAAATGATGAATGTGGCTTTGCAACTCTAAATCGTATTATTTTTCTCGAACATGGCCCTGGGTAAGCGTAAAATCATAAATTAATCCCACAAAGTGGGTTTAATTCCCCGTGGCTTGCCACGCCTGTTAAATAAAAATATTTTTGGGATACCCCGTCTGCTTGTGGCGGAGTCGTTCATTAACTTTGGATACATTCCTTATGATTTTTAGCGGTTCAAATTCAGCAGAAATTCTGGTTATCGGCGATGAGGTGATTAGCGGTTTGATCGTAGACACCAATTCCAAATATCTGGGAGAGCGTATTTATGAGACTGGGGTTGGAGTTTCGCGCATAACCAAAATAGGGGATGATTTTTCTATTATGGAAGAATGTATAGAACAGGCTTTGCAGCGCTCCGACTGGGTCATTCTGACAGGGGGATTAGGAATCACTCACGATGATATTACCAAATCGGTATTGACGAAAGTTTTTGCATCTAATTTGCATCGAGATGAAAAAGTGATCCAGATGCTGGAAGAGACGTTTCGTAAAAGAAACCGGGCGATACCAGCAAGTGTTCAATCGCAATGTGAAGTCCCGGATAATTGTCAGGTTCTTTATAATGAGGTGGGCACGGCACCGGGCTTCCGGTTTGAAAGAGACGGACATGTTTTGTTTTGCCTGCCGGGTGTGCCGCATGAGATGAAACATTTATTCGAACGCTATATTGCTCCTGAACTGGTTAAACATTCGTCACAAACATTTTCTCATCGTATTCTTAAAACTACGGGAATCTCAGAGGCAGATTTGTGGGATAAAGTGGGTTCTATCGATGCATTGCAGAAAAAGGTAACTCTGGCTTCTTTGCCTTCACATTTAGGAGTGCGAATTCGACTTTCGGTTCTGACAGAAACTGGAGGAAAAGAGACTCTTGATGAGGTTGAACAATCTTTGAGAGATCGCATAGGACGATATGTTTATGGAATAAATGAAGAGACGCTGGAGGGTAAAGTAGGGCAATTGCTGACTGAAAAATCCATGATAATCGCTACGGCGGAGTCTTGTACTGGTGGGTTGATCGGTCACCTGCTCACTCAAATTTCGGGGAGCTCCAATTATTTTAAAGAAGGATTTGTTGTATATAGTAATGATGCCAAAGCATCCCGGTTGGGCGTGGAACAACAGGTGCTTGACAAACATGGTGCGGTCAGTGAGTCGGTGGCCCGATTGATGGCAGAAGGGGTTCGGCGGGTTAGCGGGGCAGATATAGGAGTGTCGGTGACGGGGATTTCTGGTCCGACAGGAGGCAGTGAGGAAAAGCCGGTGGGTTTGACTTTTATAGCGGTCAGTGATTCAGCCGGAACCTGGTGCGGAAAATATATATACACGCATGACCGTATAAAAAATAAAGAACGTACTGCACAAACTGCTTTGAACCTTGTGCGATTGCGGTTGCTGGGTTTGTTGGAGAATACTTAGTTGAGAGAAGGGTAGTATTCAATATGAACCCAAAATACTCATAAAATATGCAGATCAGCGTTTCGCAAAATTTTTAAAGGGAAGAATTAGCAAAACACCCGCAACAAACCCACCGATATGGGCAAACCAGGCGGTTCCCCCGGCTTCGGAAGAAGCACTGTTCCATATTTGCAAGCCCACCCAGAACAGCAGCAGAAAGATTGCGGGAATGCGCGCGATCGTCCAGAAAAATCCAAGAAAGATAAAAGTTCTTATTTTCGCAAAAGGGAATAAAATCAGATACGCACCCAAGATACCGGAGATGGCCCCGCTGGCACCGACCATTGGAATTTTGGAGTCCATGTCTGTGGCGATATGCCCGAATGCGGCGAGTGTTCCACAGACGAAATAAAACAATACGAAACGAAACTTACCCAATGCGTCTTCAATGTTGTTTCCGAAAATCCAGAGATAGAGCATGTTTCCACCGAGGTGCCAGATACCGGCATGCAGAAACATCGATGTATAAACGGTGGGATAAGTTGTGAAGGGGTTGTTGAGCAATTGCGTGGGAACCAGAGCGTAGTCGGCATAAAGAACACTGGGGTGAACGGGTAAATTAGCTCCGTAAAGAAAAACCGCTATATTTAATACAATGAAGCCCAAAGTTAAAAATGGAAAATTGCGCGTCGGGTTATCATCTTTCAGAGGAATCATCTATAACTTGGATACAATATGGTAGAATTTGAAATACATTTGGTAAACGACAACATTATAAGTGATTAAAAATATTTGGCTATGGATGATATAGAAGGGCTGGTTCCCTTATCAAAGGGAGAAGAACTTCCCGTTGCTCCCGAGCGACTGGAAGAGTCACTGGAATGGGTGATCGAAACTTATCGCAAGCACCAGTTGGTCAAGGTGACTGCGTGGTTAGACGAAAACCTTGGCAAGGGTAGAAGAAATAAAACTCTGATCCCGAGAATATTGTTGGACGTTAATCCGATTACACACCGACAAAGCCTGCTCGAAAGAGTTTTTCCTGCACCTAGAATCATTAATGAAGATTTGCTGGAAGTGAATAACTTGAAATTCATGCTGGATGCTGAATCTGGAATGGGCAAGACCACCTTCCTTATGCATTACCTTGAAACGCTTCTGGATGCCTCGACCCATCAAATTTATTCCCTCCCCATCTATTTTCATTTAGGAAATGTCCCCGAGGGTGGCGGGTTTCAGCAGTTTCGTGAATCTGTCAATCGTGAAATCATTGATGTGATTCTTTTGGAGAAAGAGGAAAACCCGGATCTGATTCTTGATGAAGATCTGCTGCAAATAACGTTGAACTCTATCTTTGGTTATAGCAAGTTTATGTTTTTGCTGGATGGTTTTGACCAGCTTCATCCTCAGGACAGGTTTCGCTTTTTTGTGGATTCTTTTTTGGATGACAATTTATTTCACAGCAATTTTGTTTTACTCACCAGCGATAAATTTGAATTTGGTTCGCTGGCGACCGATGCGATTATCAAGCGTGGTGAAGGTGCTGCGTTTCAAATGACTTTTCAGGCTCTCGATCGAAAAGAAAGTAGTGTTTACCTGGGAGATGCCGCAAAAAATAATGCCATAAAGGAACTTGCTGCTTTTACGCCGGAACTATTGAAGACACCCATTTTACTGAAAATGATTCGCACTCTGGACGATAGTGAACTGCTGGAAGGATTGGATAACAGGGCTGAGGTTTATACGCAGTGGTTCAAACATTTGTTGGCGGAATCCGATAAAAATGAAAGTGAATTAGAAAAATGTATGGATCAATTAGCCGAAATTTCTTTTCAACAAATGTTGGATGGGAAAGTTCAGCGCTATCAAAAAGAGGAGCCGGGGTACGATAAGTCCGACATCGAAAAAGATAAGTTTGATCTGTTAATACAAGGCGATGACCTTGCTCCTTGCTGGAAGAGAATACTTCAGCAGACTCCGCGTCGATGGGAGTTTCGTCACCCTTCTTATCAAGAGTATTTTGCAGCAAGACATATTGCCAAAATATCGGAGTGGCAAGGCATCGTAAGGAAAAATTGTGGTGATGAAAAATGGCACGAAGCTTTTAAAATATTAGCAGGTATGGTTTCTGGAAAAGAACTTTTCGATATTTTTATTGAAGAGGGAGCTGTGATGTTGGCGGGTAATTCCCTGCGGGAGGTCAAAGACCTTCCCGAAGGACAAGATTTACTGGTACGTCAGCTACTAAAATATCAATGCCCGGAAATGCTTCCGCAGTTTAAACCTTGTCGTTTGGTTCGCGTTGAGAATGTTTGGAAAACCAACGATGCAGATTATTTGCAATCCTTACCAAATCGATTATTGATGCGAGAGCATCGAGACAGCAGAATATTGTTCAGTGTATTTGAACTGGTGCTGAATAATGCCGGAACGAA